>JANMEX010000015.1:0-16041 GCA_031377485.1 Phyllobacteriaceae bacterium | reverse complement strand
GGCGGGCGGGGGACGGTTGAGGATTATCTTCGCGAAGAAGCGGAGTTGGTGAGATGATGATGCGCCTTCGCTCTTTGTTTTCTCGCAAGTTTGCCGCATCCGAGTCTGGCGTGGTCATGACTGAAGCCATTCTTGCGGTGCCGTTCATAACGCTGCTTTCGGTCGGTGTTCTGGAGTTTGGCGCGGTGCTCTGGGAACGTGAGCAAATACAGACCGGCTTGCGCGATGCCGCCCGCTATGTGGCGCGTTGCAGAACGTCTGCTTCCAATCCTGCTGTACCGGCCAGTTGCGAGGGCTATGCCCGGAATTTGGCTTACACGGCGACCATCGATGGAAGCGGCTCATTACGGGTAGCCGGATGGACTGCCGGTACTTCAAACGTTGTTTTCACCTATCCTGCTCTTGGCGGTGACAACGGCGTGACTGCGACGACGACGCATCAAATGATAACATCTCCTCTCTTTGGCTTCCTCGGGATTGACGCTCTGACGGTAACCCTTGCGCACACACAGCGGAAAGTCGGGTGGTAGCCATGAGGACATTGCGGCAATTTTGGAAAAGTTCGAGCGGTATTGCCATGACGGAAGGACTGATCGTTTTCCCGATCATGCTTCTGGCGATCACTGCTGCAATTGAATTCAGCTATGGCATGTTTCAATGGAATCAGGCGGCAAAAGCGATGCAGCTTGGCGTGCGCAAGGCGATTGTTTCAGATCCGCTGACTACCGATTTCGCCACCATATTCGCTTTTAATCCAGCGTTGGGTGGAACAGTGGTGGTGCCCGATGCCACTCGCGTGTCTCGTTGCGGGGCTGGATATGCGGCATGCAATGCTGCGCCGATGACCCGCATTGTGAGCTACATGCAGTCGTTCAATTCCAAGATCACTGCCGCGAACCTGCGTGTAACCTATCAGCACAACGGCCTTGGCTATGAAGGTCGCCCAAGCGGTCCTGTGGTGACACTTCGCATGGAACTGGTCGGCCTGCCGCTTGATTTGCCGTTTATCGGCAAGTTCATCAGCATGTCCGGTATCACTTTCCCTTCCTTTCCGGTCACTGCGACGACCGAAGATCTCAAGACCGCCTCAGGATCCTGACAGCATGGCATTTTTCAATAAACCCGGGCGCGACAAAGCTGCGAATGCTTCAGCGCGGCCGACCATCCTTGTTGTCACGGATGACAACGCCGCGTTTGACACTGTTGACGCCGTCTTTTCTTCGCTGTCGGCGTTTGATGTGGTTCGCACCTCCATGGGTGCATTTGTTGCCGACAAGACTTTTGACAGTGACAATTATGAAATTGCCATCGTCGATGTCGGGGATGGCAGTTGGCTGGACAAGGCGGAATTCCTGACGGCCCGCGACAGGGCGCGCGGCACGCCAATCATTTTCCTTTCCGAACCGCTTGCCAGCGAGCGCATGCGCCAACTCATCCGTCTGGACGGTGTGGACTGGCTGCAAAAGCCGGTGGTCAAGCGCTCGCTGATCGAAACAATTCTGGCCTATACCAAGAAGGTGAAGGCGGCAGGCGGGCAGGTGCATGCGGTCGTCTCAACCGGCGGCGGCTGCGGGGGCACGAGTGTTGCCATAACCATGGCGCATCAATATGCCCTGCGCCGCAAGAAGATCGGCAATGCGGTCGCGTTGTTTGACCTTGATTTTTCCAAGGCATCCTGCGGCGCCTATTTGAACATGCCCAATGAATATAATCTGGACTCGGTGCTGGACCAGCCAGACCGCGTTGATGTCGAATTTGTTGATTTGATCAACAAGCGCCATTCGAGCGGCATGTCGCTGTTTTCGTTTTACCGGCCGGAAATCGGCATTTTGAACCAAGGTCGCGATCTGGTTTTGCGCATGTTGGATGTGGTGGCGTTTCAACATGACCAGACGGTTGTCGATCTCCCTTTTTACGAGACGACGTGGAAAGACAATGTGCTGAGCAGCGTCAACACGGTTTATATCGTGACGACCACGACTGTGCCGGGCCTGGAGATGGCAAAGCTCGCCTATCAGCGCGCGGTGCGGCTGCGCAAATCAACCGATGGGATCCAGATTTTGGTCAACCATCACAAGCGCCAGTTTTTTGGCAATGAGCCGGGACGCAAGCAAGTGGAAAAGATTTTCGGAGCCACGAAAGTCGAGTTTTTGCCGGAAGAGCCGGATGTAATGACGGAAGCTGTCAACCGGGGTGTTTTGCCGTCCGAAGTCAATGCCAGCTCAAGGTTTGGATCAACAATCGCGGCCATTATCAAAGCGGCCAAATCTGGAGTTTTGGTTTAAGATGAACCATGTCGGCACATCCGCACCAATGACCCGCCGCCGGTTTATGGCCGGTGCAGGCTTGGCGCTGGTTTGGCCGTCGGTGTTGTTTGCCGAGACGAAAGTTCCGCGCAATCATGGGCAACGCACGGCCGTCATGGTGAGCTATCCGACCAAGGAAAAAGCCGGAACGGTTATCGTCGATACGCGCGCGCGGTTTCTCTACCTCGTTTCATCCGTGGCTGAAGCCAGACGCTATACGATATCGGTCGGCCGGGACGGGTTCCGTTGGTCCGGCGTGGTCAAAGTGGGTGCCAAACACGAATGGCCCGCCTGGACGCCACCTGCTGAAATGCGTCAGCGTGATCCATCACTGCCGGACTCCGTACCGCCCGGGCCATTCAATCCATTGGGTGCGCGTGCGATTTATCTCTACCGCGGCGGGGCTGACACGCTGTTTCGCATCCACGGCACCAATGATGCGGCGGGCATAGGCGGCAATCAGACATCAGGATGTTTTCGTCTCACAAACGCGGACATCATGGATATTTACCAAAGAATTGAAATTGGTGCGAAGGTGATTGTTCTGGACTGATAGTATCGGGACAGTTGGTGAACGGCGAGGGAGTTGACATGTCAGACCGGTTTCTCGGACGCTTTTTCCGCCCTGAGGGGAAGCTTGACCACGTGCCTCTGCCAAGCACCATTTCAGATTCTCCGGTTGCAGTGGAACCGGCACCGTCGAATGGCGTGTTTCACGGAACAAACATCCCCGACGGGACGCGCGACAGTTCGTTCCGGGATGAAGGAACCATCGAAATTCGGGTCGCATTGCACAAGTATCTCCTCGACCGGATCAATCTTGGCATTCTGGATACGATGGATCGCAACGAGCTGCATGACGAGCTCAAGCCGATGGTCCGGGATTTCATAAAACTGAAGAATTTCCCGCTCAATTCGCGTGAGCTGGAAGAGCTGATCAGCGACACCACAGATGAGATGCTTGGTTTGGGTCCATTGGAGCCATTGCTGAAAGACGATACGATTGCTGATATTCTGGTGAACAATTATCAGCAGGTTTATATCGAGCGGCGTGGCCAACTTGAACTGACGGATGTGCGGTTCAAGGACGAGGAACATTTGACCCGCATCATTAACAAGATCGTGTCGGCGGTCGGTCGCCGTGTCGATGAATCCTCGCCACTTGTCGATGCCCGCCTTGCCGATGGTTCGCGTGTGAACGTTGCGGTTCGCCCCGTGACGGTGGACGGACCGATGGTTTCAATCCGCAAATTTTCGCGCCGGCCATTCACCCTGGAATCGCTGGTCAAGAGCCATTCGATGGCTGAGCAGATGCGCATTTTGCTCAATGCTGCGGTCAAAGGGCGCAAGTCAATTGTCATTTCCGGTGGCACGGGTTCGGGCAAAACGACCATGCTCAATGCCTTGTCATCGCAGATCTCGCATCGTGAACGGCTGATCACAATCGAAGATGCCGCGGAATTGCAGCTTCAGCAGCCGCACATCTGCCGTCTCGAAACCAAGCCGCCAACCTTGGACGGGCGCAACGAGATCCGGCAAAGAGAGTTGCTCAAGAATGCGCTGCGCATGCGCCCTGACCGCATCATCGTCGGCGAAGTTCGCGGCGAGGAGGCATTTGACATGCTTCAGGCGATGAACACCGGTCACGAAGGCTCGATGTGTACTGTGCATGCCAACACGCCACGGGACGCTATTTCTCGACTTGAACAAATGATCGGCATGGCCGGAATGCCGATGTCTCAAATGAGCATCAGAAGTCAGATCGCGTCAGCGGTACATATGATCGTGCAAGTCGAACGTGTGCACGACGGCTCACGAAAACTCGTTTCGATCACTGAAATTACAGGCATGGAAAACGATGTCATCCAGATGCAGGAAATCATGGGATACAAAAAAGCTGGTCTTGATGAGCACGGCAATATCAAGGGGCATTTTTACGCAACCGGCCTTCGCCCACGGTTCCTGGAGGAGATCATGGAAGTGGGCGTAACAGTGCCGCTCTCGATTTTTGACCCCTCCAAACCGCTGACGCATTGAAAGCTCGATCATGTCGATTTTGGTCATATATGCTGCAATTTTTGTGTCAGCCCTCGTATTTTTCGACTGGCTCATCCGCCTTTTGGTTTCAAAAAGGCAGTCGGCCAGCTTTGTCAACGATCGATTGCGGGCACTTGAAGGCGAAGTTGACCGGAAGAAGGCCTACACCAAAATCCTCACCGAAAGAGGCGTCAACTATTCACAGTATGATGATATTTCAAACCATGCGAAAACGTATTTCTCTCAGTCCGGAGTTGTTGTTTCCCGGTCGAAGACAAGGCTGATCGGTCTGGCTATTCCGGTATTCGTCTTTATGGCCTGCTTCTATTTTAGCAGATCAATACTGCTAACCATCCCGATCACGGCTCTCGGTTCGGTTCTGATTTCCGTCGCGCTTGTTGCGCGTGCGCGCCGCATTCGCATCAAGAAATTTGTGGCGCAATTGCCGATGGCTATTGATGTGATGGTCCGCAGTCTTGCAGCCGGTCATCCGGTTCCGACGTCGATTTCACTAGTCGCGCGCGAAATGAGCGACCCAATCGGCAGTGAATTCGGCATCATGAACGATGAAATGACGTATGGCACCGATATCGACATTGCGGTCAGGAATATGGTCAAGCGTGTTGGTGCTGAGGAGTTGAATCTCTTGGCGATCAGTTTGAGCGTTCAAAAGGGGACGGGCGGCAATCTGGGTGAAATTCTCAGCAATCTTGCCGATGTCCTGCGGGGGCGGTCATTGTTGAAACAGAAGATTCGCGCCATCTCGGCCGAGGGACGAATGACATCCTGGGTGATGTTGGTTTTTCCATTCGGGCTCTACTTCATGATTTCCGCGATTTCGCCGAGTTATTTTGATCCACTCTGGCAAAGCGGGTACGGGACACATTTCCTCACCGGGGGATTTGTCATGTTGCTTTTTGGCATGATGATCTTGCGCCGTATCGTCAATTTCGAGATATAGAGGCTCACCATATGTTGGAAATTGCAATTTTCGCAGCCACTTTCATGGGGGTATTGCTGTTATCGACGGTGGTTATTGGATCTATCCTGTCTCAACGTGCAGTATCAGCGCGCGTTGACAGCATTCAGGATGGGGTCGACACGTTTTCCGGTGATATCCAATTCAACAATCTGAAGGATGTTGACAGTAAGGATGTCGAATATATCAAGAATTTTTTTGATGTAGATCGCAACGTAAAAGATAAAAATTCTATAAAAGTGCGGCTTTTACGGGCGGGTTTTTTGTCAAAGAGTGCTGTCTATTTATATAGCGTATTCCGTACTTTGAGTACTTTTGCCATTGTGGTCGGAATGATTTTCATTTTGTTCAATTTTTTTCCATCACTATCGAAAACGATGGTGATTGTAATTTCGTTCTTCGCTGCTGCGGTCTATTTTGTTGTTTTGAATATTTTTCTGGAATTTCTCGGCAACAAACGCGAAACCGCTTATCGGAAACTCTTTCCTGACTTCATGGACATGCTCATTGTCTGTGTCGACGCAGGATTAAGTGTGGAAGCATCAATTGACAAGATTTCGCGCGAGTTTCTTAAGACGCATCATGATTTTGGCATACATCTGTCTGTGATGATGCTTGAGGTGCGCGGCGGCAGGCGATTGAGAGATGCTCTCATGAATTTTTCTCAAAGGTTGAATATTGAGGAGGCGCGCGCTTTGGCCATCCTGTTCAGGCAGTCGGAAGAGTTAGGCTCGAGTGTCACAAAAGCACTGCGCGTGTTCAGCAAAGAAATGAGAGACACGCGTCTGCTGCGGGCTGAAGAAAAAGCGAACGCGTTGCCGGTGAAAATGCTGTTCCCGCTGGCTGCATTTCTGTTTCCAATGAGTTTGCTTATTGTCATGGTACCGATCGCCATGACGGTTATCAAAATGCTGTCGTCCATGGGCGCTGGTATAAAATGATCAAATGCAACAATTGATAGAGAGGCGGAATTGACATGGTTGAAATCGGACAACCAAGTTCAACACGAACCCTGAAGTGTTTGCGCCTATTCCTTATGTTGTTTTTTTCAATTCCATGTCTTTTGCTGGCAGATTTTGCTATGGCAGAAACTGCCAAGACAGAGTTGGTCTATGATTCTGGTACCAAGACCTGGTCAAAGCGACCGGCAGGAAAAATTCGCAAGAACGCTGAGACAAAATGGGCAAATGTTTCGCCAGTACCTGCCGAAATTGTCGCTTTTGACGGGAAGGCGGTACCCGGGACGATCATCATCAAAACCAGCGAACGTCGCCTCTACTATGTCGGGTCAAACGGCACTGCAAAACGCTATGGAATCGGTGTTGGGCGCGAAGGTTTCGCCTGGAAGGGCACACAGCGAATCACACGAAAGGCTGAATGGCCCAGTTGGACGCCGCCCGCGGAGATGAAGGTGAGGGAGGCCGAGAAAGGCAGAATTTTGCCTGATAGAATGGAAGGCGGGGCCGACAATCCTCTAGGAGCCAGAGCCCTGTATCTGGGAAGCACAGCATATCGGATTCACGGTACAAATGAACCGTGGACTATTGGGGGCGCTGTGTCTTCCGGGTGTATCCGGATGGCGAACGAAGATATTATTGAGCTATACTCAAAAGCAAGAATCGGAAGCTTGGTCATTGTCGAATAAGCTCGCCAATATATTCCCAATTCTGCATGTTGCCGGAATGTAACACCAAGAAGCTGTTTATCATGTTTGTCAGCGCTTACTTTCTTTGCATGCAAGTGAGTGCTAGTGTGAAAGAGGCGGTATGAGTATCTCGTTTGGTGCTCGAGTAAGGGGTAAGTGATGCGCATTCATTTCAATAAATCGGGCGTGATCGGCAAATTCCTGCTTTCGACGGCGATGGCCGTGTTGTTTTCAGGTTCTGCGTCTGCGTTGACGCTTAAAGAAGCCGCAGCAATCGCTTTGGATTCAAATCCGGAAATCGGTCAGGCGATTGAAAACCGTGAAGCTATCGAATTTGAGCTTCGTCAGGCGCGGGGCCTGTTTTTGCCGAGCGTTGACCTTGAGGGATCGGCGGGCGCCCGGCGCCTTGATAATCCGTCGCGGCGCGCACTGGGCATTGAAGATGACACGCTGAGCCCCGTCGAAGTCTCCGGGGTAATCACTCAAAAGCTGTTTGATGGCGGCGGTCGCCGTGCCGAACTCGAGCGTCAGGCCGCGCGCGTTGACAGTGCGTCTTTGCGTGTTCTGGAGCGCAGCGAATACATCACACTGCAGGTTGTTCGTGAATATTTGGAATATCTGCTGCAGGCGGAGATCGTCAAAGAGTCTTCTGCCAACTTGAAATTCCATCAAGGTGTTGCCGGTAATATTGGTTCGGGTATCGCTGGTGGCGCGTTGACAGAGGCTGATCGCCAGCAGGCTTCCGAGCGGGTTCTTGCTGCCAAGGCCCGTCTTCTGGAGGCTGAAGAAGAAATGGAGGCGGCGAAAATCCGCTTTCTGAAACTTGTTGGCAAACCATTGTCCAGCCCGCAAATGCCCGGCTCCGTAGCCGGATCGCTGCCCAATAGCCTTGATGCAGCAATTGGTTTGGCGCGTCGCGAAAATCCGCGCATACACATGGCCGGTGCTGATATTGATGCTGCGGATGCGCAGGTTGATGCTGCCCGATCCAAATTCTTCCCCGAAGTTTTTGCTGAAGGCCGGGCTCGCATCGGTAACGATATTGATGGCGCAAGCGGCAAGGCAAATGATTTGCAGGCTCGCGTTGTCGCCAAATGGAATATCTATCGCGGCGGTATTGATAAGGCGAATGAGCAGGAGCAAATTCGCCGCGCGAGTGAACAGCGACTTGTCCTTCATCAAATCGATCGTGAAATCGAAGAAGCTGTCCGTGAATCCTGGGACCGTCGCATTCGTCAGGCAACCCTGGCTAAAACGTTGCGTGCTCAGGCCGATCAAAACGGCAGGCTCGTTTCCTCGTACCGTGAGCAGTTTTCAGTTGGTCAGCGTTCGTTGCTGGACGTGCTTGATGCGCAAAACACACGATATAATGTGAAGGTACTTGCACGCACAGCCGATTACGCATCCCTGTTTGCAGAGTACAGGCTTCTGGCTTCCACGGGCCAATTGGTGAAAACCATGAAGCTTACGCCGGCCAAACAGGCTGATGCCTATGCCCGGGCAGAATTTGATGTTCCCGCAACCCAGCCGACCGAGACCTATGCGAGAACTCCGTCACGCCAGGTCAATGACTTGCCGATGGACCTTTTGGCCCCGCTGCGCAAGAATTGATCGTCAGGCTGCAAGTAGTGCAAAGTAAGCAACGCCGTGGCCGGTGACAGCAATCTGGAATGGCTCAGTGAAATTCCGTCCAATTTTTCGGGGACGGATTTCAAATCTGCAATGCAGTCCATTGCTCGTCATTTTGGGCGCCCTTCTTCGCCGGAAGTCATCTTTTCCGGGATTCCGATTTCAGACAGTGTCGAAACTGAAGAAGTTGAGCGGGTTGCTGGTCGTATTGGATTGGAGATTGAGCTTTTAAATATCTCCAATCTTCAGGATCGACGCCTCGTTCTGCCTGCAATTGTTCAATTTCAAAATGGGCGTTTTGCTACCGTTATCGAGCGCGCGAGCAACGGGCATTTGTTGTTCGGCTTTGATACCGGGACCGACCTTGTGGAATCCGAGCGCAACAGCCTCATGTCCGAAAAGGTCGTGCGGGCCTTTGCCTTTTCTGCGCTCTATCTGAATTCAGCCGAGCGGGCCGAGTCCGGGAGTTCGCAGCAGATTGAAAAGCGCCATTGGCTTTACGGCACCTTGGCAACGTTTTGGCGCGGATATGCCTACATCGCCTTGGCCGCGATCTTCATCAATCTGATCGCCCTTGCCACACCGATTTTTACAATGAATGTCTATGACAGGGTGCTCCCCAACAAGGCGACGTCCAGCCTTCTGACATTGGCGGCCGGTGTTGCAGTCGCGTTGATATTTGACATGTTGCTGAAAGGCGCGCGTTCTATAATTATCGACCAGACCGGGCGGGCGGCCGATGTGAAGATTTCTTACATGCTTTTCGACAAGGTTCTGCATACAAGCATGTCCGCGAGGCCATCTTCGACAGGCGAATATGCAAATCGAATAAGTCAAATTGAATTTGTCCGCGAGTTTTTCACTTCGAACACAATTTCTACTTTGATCGATTCAACATTTGTGTTCATTTTCTTGATCGTCATTTACATTATAGCTGGCTGGTTGGCTGTTATCCCGTTGATTGCTCTCGTCATTGCAGTCTTTATTGGTCTTGTTGCACAGCAGCGAATAGGAAAACGTGTAGCCCGCGCGGCAAACGAAAGTGCGCAGCGTCAATCCTTGCTGGTTGAAACCATATCGACAATTGAAACGGTAAAGACACTGAAGGCGGAATCAACGCTCCTTCGCAAGTGGAACGAACTGACAAAAAATTCGTCGCGGACATCGGAGGAAATCAAGCAACTGTCTTCCAGCGCTGCCAATGCCACGTCTTTTGTGCAGCAAATGGTTTCCATAATTCTGGTAATTGCCGGCGCGTTCGAGTTTGCCAAGGGCAATATGTCGACCGGTGCAATCATCGCAACTGTCATGTTGTCAGGGCGCACAGTTGGTCCGCTTGCGCAGATCACGATGACTTTGGCGCGTATGCGGCAGGCCATGTTGTCTTTGAGCATTCTCAACACCATTATGGAGCTTCCGGAGGATCGTCCAAGTTCAACCGGATTTGTCAGTCGCGCAATCAATGTTGGCGGGTTCCAGTTTGAAGACGCAAGTTTTCAGTATCCGGGCAATGATCAGAAGGTGCTCAAGGGTATAAACCTATCTGTCGCTGCTGGAGAACGTGTTGGCATCATTGGTCGTATCGGGTCGGGAAAGACCACCATTGGAAGATTGCTTGCCGGACTTTATCAGCCGGTGTCCGGCAGACTGCTGATTGAGAATATAGATGTGAGGCAATATCACCCGGCTGTTGTCCGCGGCGCTGTTTCGCTGGTCAGCCAAAGCGCTGATCTGTTTTCGGGAACACTGAAAGAAAACCTGCTTCTGGGTAATCCGAATGCGACAGATGACGAGATCATTGCCGCAGCGAAAAAAGCCGGGGTTGATGAGTTTGCGACACTCCACCCGCGCGGCTATGATATGGCTGTTGGAGAGCGCGGCAACAATCTGTCAGGTGGCCAACGGCAAGCCGTTGCAATTGCGCGAATGCTCCTCGTCAATCCCAAGATTGTATTTCTTGATGAGCCGACCGGCGCGATGGATCTAGCCTCTGAAAGACAGTTGATCAAAACTCTTTCGTCAGCATTCGGAACAGAAACCACATTGGTTATTTCAACGCACCGTTACAGCCTTTTGGATATTGTTGATCGATTGGTGGTTCTTGATCAAGGAAGAATTGTTGCCGACGGTCCTAAGGAAAAGGTGCTGGCGGCGTTGGTGGCCAAAGCGCAGATGGCAAAGGCCTGATTGATGCAAAATACCCGGCCAGGAGGATATGCTGTCAGTATCATTTTGCTGATCATGGCGTTGATTGCATCGTTTGTTGTTTGGGCGGCATTTACCGAGGTGGATGAAATTGCCCGCGGAAATGGCAAGGTCATTCCTGCCACACGCACGCAAGTCATCCAATCGAGCGAGCCAGGTGTCGTCAAGGAAATTGCCGTTCAGGTCGGCCAAATCATAAAAAAAGGTGATCTGATCATCAGACTTGATGATACCAATTCAGCAGCGGATCTTGGGCAAGTGGAAGCCAAATTGCGGGCTCTGACGACCCGCGTAAGTCGACTGACACTTGAGGCAGCCGGGGATTTGCAGGCCGATTTTGTTTGCCCGAAAGAAGTTGCGACCATAGCACCTGCGATTTGTGACAATGAACTCAATCTTCTTGAAGCCCGCAGGCAGGCTTACACAAATACGGTTTCTGTTTTGGAACAACGATTGATTCAACGCGAAAAAGAACTTCAGGAGGTCTATGCAAACATTGATCGGCTCGATGGATCTTTGAAAATTGCCAAGCGTGAATTGGGATTGCTGGCTCCTATGGCCAAGAAAAAACTTGTGGCTGAAACCGAACTCATACGTGCCCAGCGGGACGCAAATGATTTTGAAGGTCAGCTCAACGGTGCCAGAGAATCCGTCAAGCGGCTGGATGGCGCCGTTCAAGAGGCCAAACTCCAGGTTCAGGAGGCAGCCCTACAATTCCGGCAGGAAGCATTGACGCAGAAAACGGATGCATTGGCAGAACTCTCGGTGCTTGAAGAATCTGCCCGAGGTGAAAGCACAAAGGTGGCGCGCACGGATATTCGCTCGCCGGTCGATGGCATTGTCAACACGCTTGCAATCAACACGATCGGGTCATTTGTTCAGCCCGGCGCGGTGATCAGTGAAGTCGTTCCGACTTCAGAAAAGTTATTGGTGGAGGCCAGGATTTCACCGAAGGATATTGCGTTCGTGCGGGCGGGACAACGCGCCTTGGTCAAAATCACAGCCTATGATTTTTCGATTTACGGGGGCCTTGAAGGCGAAGTCGTCAATGTTAGTCCCGACAGTATTCTGGATACAAAAACCGGCGAGCCATATTTCGAGGTGCGAGTTAAAACGGGCGTGGCAGTGCTGAAGAATGAAGACAAAGCCTTTGAAATTACACCCGGCATGGTTTGCGCTGTCGATATCATGACGGGGCGCAAATCGATTTTGAGCTATTTGATGAAGCCTATAAACAAAGCTAGGGAAGAAGCGTTACGCGAACGCTAGATTGGCGGCAATCTGTTGCAAACTGTGAAGCGGCCTAGAACGATGAGCCTTTTTGCCGCCAAGTCCTACCAGTGACGCGCTTTTCTTCTTACGATGTGCCAATTCTCACGATGCATCAAGACCGTCGAAAGATACCATGTCCATGAAAACGCCGAAGGCCCTGCTTGATTCCCCTGAATTGCTGGAGCCGTTTTTCCGGGCTGTTTCGATTGCATCCAAGCGCAAAGGGCTGCGTTTGGAGAATATATTCTGGCAAACACTTGAGCAGGCATCTCGTGAAGACAATATGCCTTTGTCGACAATACTGCTTTCGGTCGACGAAGCGGGCGAAAAATCTCCCAACTTGTCATCGTTTGCGCGGGCCTATTCTGCAATCTGGCTCAAGAAAAAATTGGATCATGCCAGGGCCGTGGCATCATTCGATCAAGTGATCAGGACAATCAATTCTTGCCCGTCACCGGTGTTTGTGACCTCGCAGGATCGCCGCCTTCGTGCCTATAACCCGGCATTTCTTCGTTATGTTCGTCGCCATATTCCGATGGAGGATTTGGAGGTTGCTCCCAAGAATCTCCGATTGCAGATGGATACCGGTTCTGCCGAACTCATAGAACAACTGAAAACCGAAAAAGAAACCATTTTGAATGTCGGGTTCACTTTCGGCTTCAATGAGCGGCGCGTCCGGGGGCGGCTTAATGCTGTCCTGGCATCTTGCTGGAACGAAGATCTCGTTACTGCTTATGTCTTGGAATAGCACTCAATATTGAAGCGTCGGTCTCAGGTCTGATCGGATAAGTGGTTGAACGGAAGCAGCAATTACCGGCATTGCAGCGCTTTCGCCCGGCGCGACATTGTCAAGCGGAATGTCCGCTTTTGCTGAAAACGTTGAATTGCCAGCTGGTCTTCCGTGAATCCAGGAGCGACTTCCCGAAAACGAGAAAAGTGGTTGATAGTTTGATACCTGCGTATCGCGGAACACCTGACCGCGAACGTTGTCGAGGATGAGATGACCTTGATTTGTGCTTACGCCCAAGACAGCGTGATAAAGGTTTCTGGAGTTGTCGCGCAATATGATGATCGAAAGGCTTTTGTCCGGAACGCCCATGGCGCGCAACAACGTCTGCTTCAAAATTGCGAAGTCTTCGCAATCGCCTGCGCCGCGCTGAATGGTTTCCTTGGCTGATGCCCAGTAGTCAAAGCGTCCATATATTTCGCGGTCGCTCTGATAGACGATGATGCTGTTTGCGACACTGTTCGCGAGCGCCAACTTTCCTGCAAAGTCTTTTTGTTTGCCCCGCGTTACGGCGTCACGAAAACTGTTTGCGCGCGACTTGCAGCTTTTAGAGGTGCATTCATCGGCTTGCGGCAATTTTTGAGAACGAACGCGATCCCATTGATTGCGTACATTTATCGCCGCGAACGGAACTGCGACAGTGCCAAAGAAGCTGCTCGGGATACTGCTGGTCTTTATCGGGTCAACCGTTTGCGCAATCGTGGCCATTGCTGAATAAGTTCTGAAGCCGTCAGTTACTGCGGAAGACACCGCTGGCAAGTTTTTCAGAGCTTGAAATATTGCAGTTACCGGCAGTGCGGATGGGCGATAAGCCAGGTCAACACTTGCCGCCGTCATCAATTCCGTCTTGGTATCTGTCATGCCTGCAGCCGCAGCCGTACAGTTTCCGGCAATCGCTGCTATTGTCAGCAAAGAGAGCCACCCGTTACGACGGACATTGTTTGTCTTTTTGTGTCGCATTTTTGTTTCCCCGTTCTGAGGAAAACTAGGCGAAACACGTAAAATCGCTGGCAAGAAACGAGCTGAACCGGACCCTAACCGGATTGCTCAAAATTTCGCTAATTTCTCGGCTTTGTTACGATGCATATTATGTTATGCATAAAAGTTAACCACTTTTAAATTATCAATATAAACTGCATATCCAAATATGCTTAAAGGTTATCAAATTCTTGATTGCGGCTCCGTTTCTGGCAAACGTCATTCTTTATATTTCAGGAGTCCGTCATGTCCGTTGAAGATAGCCGCACGCAGGTCGAGTTCGAAGCCTTGAATCGTGGTGAAGAAAGGCTGACAGAATTCGTTCAAATGGAAAAGGGTAGCGAGATCGAGCAAGGCGGCGCTGTTCAAATTGCGCAAAATGCTCCTGCTGCCGATTTGGCGCCCGTCGATGCTGGCGGTGCTGCGACAGCTGAAAAGCCGGTCGTCGCAAATGGCGGACCTTCAGGCGACGTAGAAATTATCCCGACCGCAGATAATGTTGCCCAACTGCCGGCAGGCACTTCGATTGAAAACGCGTCGGTTGAAGGACGAGACATCGTTCTGAAACAACCCGATGGTTCAGAAGTTGTCATCAAGAATGCGGCGGTCAATATTCCTTCATTTGTAATTGATCAGGTGGAAGTTCCGAAAGAGGCATTGACTGCTGCCCTTGAAGCAAAGGGTATAAATGTAGCGGCCGGTCCAAATGGCACGCTCGTTGCCGTCGCTGGCAACTTGCAGGGTTCGGGAAACAATTTCGCCACAGCCGTCCCAGGTATCGGCAAGGCCGACGCCATTCTTGATCTTCTTCCCCCGACAGCTTTGCGGTTTCCTGAGCTTGAGCGCCGCGAAATTCTTCCGTTCGGTCGGCGTCCTGATCGCCCTGATCAGGCAGTAGACGTCAACAGTGGGCGTGAGACAGCATACGAAAACAACCTGTCGGATGGCACCAATCCGAATCCGGCATCCTTGATACAAGGCGGCTCCATCAGCTTGGCCAGCCCGGATGGTTTGTCATCAATCACAATCAATGGTGTCACAGTCTATTCAGGTGGCGGGCTCACCGGCACGCTGACCATTGACACGCCTCTTGGCCTTCTGACGATAACCGGCTTCACTCCCGTTATCTCTGGCGGTGTCGTTGTTTCCGGTACTTTTTCTTACACCTACCTTCTTGAGGATAATAGCACTGCCCACGCCCAAGCCGGCACTGACGGCGGTGTATTCGATAATTTCGACGTTGTCGTAACAGACCAGGATGGCTCCATCGGCACATCGGTTATTTCGGTCGAGATCATCGACGATGTTCCACTTGCTGCCGATGACGGGCCTTACGGTGTTGTTGAAGACGGTGCATCCTCGGTCAACGGCAATGTGCTGACCAATGACGCTTCGGGTGCCGACACGCCGAAGGCATTTGACGCCTGGGATGGCGCGGCCGATGCTGCGGCGATTGCCGGGCTGAACACCTATGGCACGTTGGTGCAGGGCGCGAACGGGGTTTGGAGCTATGTGCTGGACAACAGCCGTGCGGCCACGCAAGGGCTGACGTCTTTGGACACGAAGACATACACGCTGCATTACACGATGAAGGATGCGGACGGTGATGTGAGCCCGGCAACGCTGGTGATCACGGTGACAGGCAGCAATGACGGCGCAACGGTCGTGACGGCAAGCAATGATGGCCCGGATGCAACCGTGTATGAGGCCGGCCTCAACCCGGACGGCTCGGCTGCGGGCACGCCATCTGAGACCACGGTGGGTTCGTTCACGGTATCGGCTACGGACGGCATTGCCACTGTGGTGATCGGCGGCGTTTCGTTCACGCTGGCGCAGGTCCAAGCCTTCAACGGCACGCAAACAGTCAACACCGGCGAAGGGATCCTGACGCTGACAGGCTTTGTTGGTAACGCGTTCGGCGGCACCGTGAGCTACAGCTACACGCTGTCGGCAACCATCGACAATGACAGCAAGGCTGGCGCGACCGGTACCGGGTTTGACGACGCCATCGCGCTGTCGGTCAACGGCATCGGCGGCACAACGGCCTCCGACAATCTGGTGATCCGGGCTGTCGACGATGTTCCACTTGCTGCCGATGACGGGCCTTACGGTGTTGTTGAAGACGGTGCATCCTCGGTCAACGGCAATGTGCTGACCAATGACGCTTCGGGTGCCGACACGCCGAAGGCATTTGACGCCTGGG
>JANMEX010000534.1:0-8903 GCA_031377485.1 Phyllobacteriaceae bacterium | reverse complement strand
CTTCGAACCGATCTCCGCGTTTGTTTAGGTATTTCACCTTTGCGGCCATCAGAAAACAATTCCCATTTTGTAGCAAACTTTGTAGCAACAAAACGGACAAAAGCCCTTTGAAGTCAAGACAATAAAAGGAAATCAAATAGTTAGGATGGTGCTGCGAGGGAGGATTGAACTCCCGACCTCATCATTACCAATGATGTGCTCTACCACTGAGCTACCGCAGCATCCGGTCGAATGCGGCGGCTTGTGCCACAAGCGGGGTGATTGCGCAAGCATGGTGGGCCTGCATTTTTCAAACTGTCTTTTTCGGAAATGTGCAGTAAACGGGTTTCGAAATACGCTTCGAGGACATTCGAAACCTGCTCGCATTTCTGATAGGCGATCTGAACATGAAAAAAGCCATACCCAAAGGCGCAACGAGCGACGAACGCCGAAAGGCAAGGCTTGGCGAGGCGCTGCGAAACAACCTAGCGCTTCGCAAAGCGCGCAGCAGAGCCGCCAAGCCCGGCGAAGATGGAGATTCGCATTTGCCGGAAAATCCAGACTCAATCGATTCGGCTGCGCCGGATGATAGCCACGACTGACCGCCTTCAAACTGCCATTAACCGAAGGCTAACCCTGTTCCTTGAACCGCACGCGCCAATGGTCTAAACGGGCGCACTGGATTTTCAGGGCATTTCCCAAACACAAGCCGTCTATCTAAAGACTGGCGCACGCGAGAGACAGACATGGATCGCATCAAAATCATCGGTGGCCAGAAATTGAATGGCGTCATACCGATTTCCGGCGCCAAGAATGCGGCGTTGCCGCTGATGATTGCGGCGTTGATGACAGACGACACGCTGACGCTGGAAAACGTGCCGCATCTGGCGGACGTTGAACAGTTGATCCGCATTCTTGGCAATCACGGCGTTGACTATTCGGTCAATGGCCGGCGCGGGCACGATGGATCGATGTATTCACGCACGATCCATTTTACTGCCCGCGATATCGTTACCACGACAGCGCCCTATGAGCTTGTCTCCAAGATGCGCGCAAGTTTTTGGGTCATTGGGCCGCTGCTGGCGCGCATGCATGAAGCGCGGGTTTCACTGCCGGGCGGCTGCGCCATCGGAACGCGGCCGGTTGATCTGTTTATTGAAGGCCTTGCGGCACTTGGCGCGAACATCGAGATTGAAGACGGTTATGTAGTCACTAAGGCGCCCAAAGGCGGATTGGTCGGCAACAAGTACACATTTCCGAAGGTTTCTGTCGGCGCCACACATGTGATGCTGATGGCTGCGGCCCTGGCGCGGGGCGAAACGGTGATCGAAAACGCCGCCATGGAGCCGGAAGTCGTCAATCTTGCCGATTGCCTGAACGCAATGGGTGCAAAAATTGAAGGTGCAGGCACCTCGACGATCCAAATTCAGGGCGTGACGCATTTATCAGGCGCACGGCACCGGATCATTCCGGACCGAATCGAGACAGGAACATATGCGATGGCGGTTGCAATGACTGGCGGCGATGTTCTTCTTGAAGGCGCGCGGCCCGAATTGTTGCAGGCAGCACTTGATATATTGGCGCAGACCGGCACTGAAATCACCACCACAAATTCCGGTATCCGTGTGCGGCGCAATGGCCATGGCATTGATCCGGTGGATGTGCGTACCGAGCCGTTCCCGGCCTTCCCGACTGACTTGCAGGCGCAATTCATGGGGTTGATGACCAAGGCCAAGGGTGTTTCGCATATCACCGAGACAATTTTTGAAAATCGCTTCATGCATGTGCAGGAATTGGCACGGCTAGGCGCGAAGATTTCTCTTTCGGGTCAGACGGCGACCGTTGAGGGCGTTGACCGCCTGAAGGGTGCGCCGGTTATGGCGACCGACCTTCGCGCTTCTTCCGCGCTGATCATCGCCGGTCTTGCAGCCGAAGGTGAGACAAATGTCAGCCGTATCTACCATCTCGACCGCGGTTTTGAGCATTTGGAAGAGAAGTTGTCGAAATGCGGTGCGAACATTGAGCGCATCACCGGTTGATCGCGCGCTTGCTGTTGCACTGCGGCATCGGAAATCATAACTGGTAACCGGAAATGAGCATGGCTCGGAATGGTGACCTGATATGGATTTGCTGAAGCTGGCGGCGCTGGACGTCGAAGACCTGACGGTGATTTCCGCGTGCGTGCAGGATGCCGTTCTGAAAACCGGCGAAATATACTACAAGCCGGGCGAAAAGCGGCTGATGCTTCCGGTCAATCGCTTTGCATGGGAAAAGAGTGGCGAACGTCTGAATATCCCGGAACGTCGCCGCGCAATCCTGCATTTTGACCGGGTACTGGCTGTACGGACCGCCGGTATCGACCGGAAAAAGCCGGAAGGCGTGCTGTCCATGCTTGCTGTGCAGTTCAAGGCCACTGATGAGCCCGCTGGCACTGTCGAAATCAGTTTTGCCGGAGGCGCAACGATGCGCTTTGATGTTGAATGCATCGAAGCGCAACTTGCCGATCTCGGCTCCGCATGGGCGGCCAAAGCCAAGCCCAAACATGATATTTAAGAGTAGAACAAATGGCGATTTGGCTTAGATCATCCGAATCCGGGTTTACGGAAAGCTTCAAGGCTTTTCTGACGACCAAACGTGAAATATCGGAAGACGTGGATCGCGTTGTCCGTGATATTGTTTCGTCAGTTCGCGCGAGCGGCGATGCGGCTCTTATTGATTATTCAAGACGTTTTGACCGCATAGAGCTTACACCCGATACTTTGGCCATCAGTGCGGCAGAAATCGACGCTGCCGTTGCGGGTGCTGACCCGGAAGTGGTTGCTGCGCTGAAACTGGCGCGGGATCGCATAGAGAGCCATCACCGCCGGCAATTGCCAAAGGATGACCGCTATACCGACGTGATCGGCGTCGAACTTGGTTCACGCTGGACTGCTATTGAATCCGTTGGACTTTATGTGCCCGGCGGCACCGCAAGTTATCCAAGTTCTGTTTTGATGAATGCCGTTCCGGCAAAGGTTGCGGGCGTGGAGCGGATCGTCATTGTGGTTCCCTCGCCCGATGGCAAATTGAACCCGCTCGTGCTGGTCGCCGCGCGTTTGGCAGGCGTCTCGGAAATCTATCGTATTGGCGGTGCTCAGGCGGTCGCGGCTTTGGCGTACGGCACCGAGACGATCAGTCCTGTGGCGAAAATCGTCGGCCCGGGCAACGCATATGTCGCGGCGGCAAAACGGCAGGTATTCGGAACTGTTGGTATCGATATGATCGCCGGACCTTCCGAAGTTCTGGTTATCGCCGACAAGGAAAATGATCCGGACTGGATAGCGGCTGATCTTTTGGCGCAGGCAGAGCATGATGTAGCAGCGCAGTCGATATTGATTACCGATGACGAAGACTTTGCCCGCTCCGTCGAGAAAGCAGTGGAGCGCCAGTTGCGCATCCTTCCCCGAGGGGAAATTGCGGCGCAGAGCTGGCGCGACTATGGCGCGATTATTCTGGTCGAGACGATTGCGGCGTCGATACCGCTCGCAAACCGCATTGCAGCGGAGCATCTTGAACTCGCGGTCGCTGATCCGGAAATGCTGTTTGATGGCATTCGCAATGCCGGTGCGGTGTTTTTGGGCAAGCATACACCGGAGGTCATCGGAGACTATGTAGGCGGTTCAAACCACGTTTTGCCTACCGCACGCTCGGCGCGGTTCTCCAGCGGGTTGTCCGTACTTGAATTTGTGAAACGCACGTCGATACTGAAACTCGGTGCGGAGCAACTACGCATTTTGGCGCCTGCCGCGATGACGCTGGCTTCGGTCGAAGGTCTGGATGCACACAGGCGCTCCGTCGGGATACGTATCAATCCGGGAGAGCCGGATGAGTACTGAAACCGCCAAGTCGCGCCTGATTGACGTTTCGCTGGATGAGACCATCGGACGGTCAACGCCGGACGTCGAGCATGAACGGGCGGTGGCGATTTACGATCTGATCGAAGAAAACTCTTTTCAACCGGTTGGTGACGCTGCTGGCGGACCTTACAAACTCAAGCTGTCGCTGGTGGAATCGCGTTTGGTGTTTTCCGTGACCCGGGAAGATGGGATTGCGGTTATCACCCATATTTTGTCGCTGACGCCTTTCCGTCGCATCGTCAAAGACTATTTCATGATTTGTGAAAGCTATTACGAGGCGATCCGTTCATCGACGCCAAGCCAAATTGAAGCAATTGATATGGGTCGTCGCGGGTTGCACAATGAAGGTTCGCAAACGCTGCTGGACCGTCTCAGCGGCAAAATTGATGTTGATTTTGATACGGCACGCCGTCTTTTCACGCTCATCTGCGTCTTGCATTGGCGGGGCTAGAGCATGAAGGCGGACAATCAGAATGGCTCACCCCAGAACGGCACCTCAGTTGTACCCAAAAAGCCGCGATCAATACTTTTCCTGTGCGGAATGAACTCAATACGCTCGCCGATGGCCGAGGCGATTGCCCGTTCGCTTTTGCCACGCGATCAGTTTGTCACCTCGGCCGGTGTGCACAAGGGCGAGCCGGATCCTTTTGTGGCGGCTATCCTTTCTGAGCACGGTCTCAATCCACCGGAGCGAACGCCGCACACTCTGGATGAATTGGAAGATGACTTCTTCGAACTGATCGTCACGCTTGCGCCGGAGGCGCATCATCGCGCCTTGGAGCTCACCCGTGCACAGCCAGTCGATGTCGAGTATTGGCCGTTGCAGGATCCGTCGCTTGCAACGGGCACGCGGGACCAGATATTGGACGCCTACAGACAGGTTAGAAACACGCTGGAATCGAAAATACGCGACCGATTCCTCTCCTGAAATCAGCATCATTTCAACGGTTCACAAATTGGGTGTTATCGGATAGGTTCCGCCCAAATTTCCGGGCGCAAATTCATTTGCCCGGCAACAATCACGCAAAGGCCAAGAATGACCAAGGAAGAAGTCCTCGAATTTCCAGGAGTGGTGACTGAACTGCTCCCGAACGCAATGTTTCGCGTCAAGCTCGAAAATGAACATGAAATCATCGCTCATACAGCAGGCCGCATGCGCAAGAACCGCATTCGCGTGCTGACGGGCGATAAGGTGCTGGTCGAAATGACCCCCTATGACCTGACCAAAGGTCGCATCACCTACCGCTTCAAGTAACTCAGCATCACGCGCACCGGGGCAACTTCATGAGTGCTTTGCAAAAGCTCATCCTCGCTTCCGGTTCGCCGCGCCGCGTCGAATTGTTGGCTCAGGCGGGGATTGAGCCAGACCGGCTTTTCCCCGCTGGCATAGACGAGACGCCAGGGCGCTCTGAACACCCGCGTTCATTGGCCAAGCGGCTTTCCTACGAAAAGGCCGAGCGGGCCCATACGGGCCTTGCAGGCGATGATGACGCCAAAGAGGCATACCTGCTTGCCGCCGATACTGTGGTGGCTGTCGGACGCAGGATATTGCCCAAGGCTGAACTGATCGACGAGGCGAACTATTGCTTGCGCCTGCTGTCGGGTCGCTCGCATTATGTTTATACCGGCGTCTGCCTGGTGACACCCAAGGGCAAGTTTCGCCAAAAGCTGGTGGAAACAAAAGTTCGCTTCAAACGCCTGTCGAAAGACGAGATCGACAGTTATCTGGCTTCTGGTGAATGGCGTGGCAAAGCTGGTGCTTATGGCATCCAGGGGTTGGCAGGGACATTCGTGGTCAAGCTGGTCGGCTCCTACACCAATGTCGTTGGCTTGCCACTTTATGAGACAGTCAGCCTGTTGACCGGTGAAGGCTTCAATGTCCGGTTCAAATGGCTGGCTGCCGCACCTTGAGATCAAAATGACTGACGATGCAGAGAAATCCAAAATTGTGCCTCTTCGGCCTAACCGGCCTTGCCCGGAATGCCGGCGCGAGTCGTCCCGCGAATTCTGGCCATTCTGCTCCCGCCGCTGCAAGGAAGTGGACATGAACCGATGGCTCTCCGGCGCCTATGTCATTCCTGCGCGCGATGATGAGGACGAGAGCGAAACATCTTCGCCGGAAGAAAGCTGAGCTGATTCACGGTCTTTTCATGCCGATCTGTTAGCTTGGCTCAAGTTCAACAGCGTAACGGCCATTCCTGATATGACTCCGGTTAGCATTGCGATCGTCGGCACCGGCTTCGTCGCCGACTATTACATGACAACACTGGCGGGGTATCCCGGCCTTGCGTTGGCTGGTGTTTATGACAGCGATCCGCAACGGCTGGCACAATTTTGCGCGTTTCATCGGTTGCGTGCCTATGCGGACCTTGCGCAAATGCTGGATGACAAATCTGTCTCCATCATCGTCAATTTGACTACTCCACACGCCCATTACGCTGTGTCGCGTGCCGCATTGGAGGCTGGAAAGCACGTCTACTCCGAAAAGCCTCTGGCAATGGATTTGGGCGAGGCGGAGGCGCTGGTTGCGTTGGCGCTCGCCAATGGCCTTGTTCTCGCGTCGGCCCCTGCAAATGGCCTCAGCGACGCCAACAGACTGGTTTCCCAAAAGCTGGAGGCAGGAGCCATTGGAACGCCGCGCCTTGTGTACGCCGAGATGGAAGACGGGCCTGTGTTCCGCGAAAAATGGCAAACCTGGAGGAGCCGGTCCGGTGCTGCATGGCCTGGTGTGCATGAGTTTGAAATCGGCTGCACGCTGGAGCACGCAGGGTATGCACTGTCTTGGCTGGTCGGACTGTTTGGTCCGGTTGTTGAAGTGTCCAGTTTCTCTGCACTTGCATTCCCAGACAAGGGAGCGGGTTCGCGCGGACACCAATTGGCGCCGGACTTTTCCGTTGGCTGCCTGCAATTCAAGTCGGGCGTCGTGGCTCGCCTGACATCCGGGCTCGCAGCGCCGCGTGACCGCTCACTGACAATTCTCGGTGACAAGGGCTCGATAACCGTGCGAGACCTGTGGGACGACCGCTCGACAGTACACATGGAGCAAGCAGAGGAGAGGCGCCCCCTGCTGCAGAAAATTTTCCGCCGTGTTGAGGCCAGGTTCGGCAAGGCGCTGCCGTTCAAGTTGGTCCCGGGACACAAGCTGGCATATTCAAATGCAGCCCCGGCAAATTTGCCGTCTTATCCTTCTCAAATTGACTTTATGGCGGGCATTGCGGCGCAAGCCGACATGATCAGCGGCAAAGCGCCGGCCTTCTATTGTGGCGCGGTGTCTCTGCACATTACCGAATTGGCGCTTGCGCTGCATCAGGGGCAAAGATTGCCGCAGCCCTATAAGGTCAAGAACCTGTTTTAGCCTGCAGACGGATGCGACATCAGCATGGTTATGGCACGCAGGACTGCTGCACTATCTGAGATGGGCATTGCCTTGTGGCCGGTTTCGCCATCGCTAAGCGCCTGCATGACTGCGGCAGCTTGATAGGACAGTCCATGACCGTTGTAGGGGAAATGGAGGACCTTGTGCCCCGGGAACGGTATGCGAGCCATGATCTTGGCGGCCGTACCACTTTTGGAAAGCAACATCATCCGCATGGCTGCAGCACTCGTAGCGACCTCAACAAGCCGCGCCTGGATGAATGGATCGCTCAGTCGTATTATACCCTTGGCGCCTCTAATTTCGAATGTATTTGCCAAGTTGCGGTCTAATCCGCACTCAAGTTCTGCGACGGCATCCTTGTAGTGAAGCTTGTAGTTTGCCCGCATATCGACTCCGCTTGGCGCGGCTGTCCAACTGCCTGAAATCTTTTCCGGTTCGCCGAGAAGGTAGAGTGTGAGAGATAACAGGTAAACGCCGAGATCAAGCGAGGCACCTCCTCCGAGTGCCTTGTTGAATAACCGGTTCTGCGGATCGAACTCGTTCTTCCACGACAATGTGCCGTGAATGGATTGGATATCGCCGATGGTGCCTTCTTCGATCAACTCTTTCACCGCAATGATGCCGGGCAAAAACCTGACCCACATCGCTTCCATGAGAAATGTCTTGTTGCGATCGGCCTCTCGCCTCAAAACTTCCAATTCAGGCTCGGACGGCGTAACGGGCTTTTCAACCAAGACTGCTTTGCCGACCCTTATGGCACGCAAAGCTTGCAGCAGATGCAGAGAGTTGGGCGTGGCGATATAGACGATGTCTATTTCTTTATCTGCCATGAAGGTTTCGATGTCTGAATAGGCACTCTTGCAACCGCTTTTCAGTGCAAATTGATCGGCGGAACTTTGATCACGGGACAGCACAGCAGTGAGCCGGGCATCCTTCAACAGCTTGAGATCGCTTGCAAAATCCGAGGCAATGCGACCAGTGCCGATAATTCCCCAGCCGAAAGTTCGACCACCCTTCTTATCAGTGCCGATGTTGATCAATTGCGCCCCGCTTTGGTTCCGCGAAGGCGAATCCGAAACCATTGACTCCAAGACTAGCGGAAAGCGCAAGAGAGTTGAACTGGTTGTTCTTTTTACGGTTTTGCGACTGGACAGGCCGGAAACTCGTGCTATAACCCGCCCGCTTCCGGCAACACCAATCGTCCGGAACGCCATCGAGTAACAATCGATGACAAGGTTGCCCAGGTAGCTCAGTTGGTAGAGCAGCGGATTGAAAATCCGCGTGTCACTGGTTCGATTCCGGTCCTGGGCACCAATTAATTTTACTAAATATTTGATAAATATATATTATTTCGAATCAAATAAAACTATATCCACCCTTTTATCCACCTTTCATTATTAACACCTACAGAATGATCTTGATTTTCATCAGACTGCCAATCCCTTTTCAGTTTGGAGGCGGCATTCACCCAAGTGGCAGACAGTTCCATGTATTCAGGTACTGAAAACCACCTCGAAGTAGCTACTCTTAGCGCTCTTCGGCGCCGGTCATTTATCAATTTAGGGGGTATGCACAAATTTATGCATACCCCCTAAATTGACCTTTTTCTTCCTCTATCAAGATATCAGGGGTATGCTCAAAATTGAGCATAC
>JANMEX010000527.1:0-12800 GCA_031377485.1 Phyllobacteriaceae bacterium | reverse complement strand
TGTTTGTCATTCTGACCACGTTCCTGATGCCATTCACCATTCTTGCATCCTGGGAAGTGGAAAGCCGCGTCAAAGCATACATGATCGCGTTCCTCATTCTGGAAACGCTGATGATCGGCGTGTTCACCGCGCTCGATATTGTGGTCTTTTACCTGTATTTCGAAGCAGGCCTCATCCCGATGTTCATCATCATCGGCGTCTGGGGCGGCAAGCGCCGCGTCTATGCCTCGTTCAAGTTCTTCCTTTATACGCTTGCCGGCTCTGTTCTGATGCTGTTGGCAATCATGGCGATGTACTGGCAGGCGGGCACGACTGACATTACCGCTTTGCTCACACATAAGTTCCCCGCTCAGATGCAATTCTGGCTGTGGCTCGCGTTCTTCGCCTCGTTCGCGGTGAAGATGCCGATGTGGCCGGTCCATACCTGGTTGCCGGATGCGCATGTTGAAGCGCCAACAGCAGGTTCGGTCATTCTTGCGGCGATCCTTTTGAAGATGGGTGGTTACGGCTTCCTGCGGTTCTCGCTGCCAATGTTCCCGCTGGCCTCCGCCGATCTTGCGCCACTGGTTTTTGCAATGTCGGTAATCGCCATTGTCTACACCTCGCTCGTCGCATTGGTGCAGGAAGACATGAAGAAGCTGATTGCCTATTCATCGGTCGCACATATGGGTTACGTGACGATGGGCATTTTCGCAGCCAATCAGCAGGGTATTCAGGGCGCATTGTTCCAGATGCTATCGCATGGCCTGGTATCCGGCGCGCTTTTCCTTTGCGTCGGCGTTGTCTATGACCGGATGCACACCCGTGAAATTTCTGCCTATGGCGGTCTTGTCAACAACATGCCGAAGTATGCCGTTGCCTTCATGATCTTCACGATGGCCAATGTGGGGTTGCCCGGCACGTCGGGCTTCATCGGCGAATTCTTGACGCTGCTTGGCATTTTCAAGGTCAACAGTTGGGTCGCATTCTTCGCGACATTCGGCGTCATCTTGTCCGCTGCCTACGCGCTTTATCTCTATCGCCGCGTGATTTTCGGAGCGCTCGAGAAAGACAGCCTGAAAGGGCTGCTCGATTTGTCGACCCGGGAAAAAGTCATTCTTTATCCGCTGATTGTTCTGGTCATCTTTTACGGGGTCTATCCGGCGCCCGTGTTTGATGTGACGGCAGCTTCTGTCGACAATCTCGTGAACCAATATTCTGCCGCTGTTTCTGCCGCTCAAGCGGCAGTGCAGTGAGCCTGAAGAACGATTAAGGAAAGGCGACAGAAATGCCAGCCGAATTGATCTCCGCCCTGACCCTGGCGACACCGGAACTGCTCGTTGCCATCAGCGCCCTCGTGTTGTTGATGGTGGGTGCCTACGGCGGACCCAAGGTGAGTTCGCTTGTCACCTGGCTCGCCGTTGCGGTGCTCGCCGTTGCCGGATTTTTGGTCTGGCAGTCCGGCGAGGGCAATGTGTTCGGCGGTGGGTATGTCAATGACGCCTTTGCCAAATTCATGAAACTTTTGACAGTCATTGGCGCGCTGGTCTCGCTCGCCATGTCGGTGGATTTTGCCAAGCGCGAGAATTTTGACCAGTTCGAATTCCCGATCCTCGTGCTTTTGGCCACGCTTGGCATGATGTTGATGGTCTCGGCCAACAACATGCTTGCCCTCTACATGGGCCTCGAACTCCAGTCCCTTGCGCTCTATGTTGTTGCCGCCATAAACCGCGACAACCTGAAATCCACGGAGGCCGGGCTCAAATATTTCGTGTTAGGCGCGCTTTCGTCCGGCATGCTGCTTTACGGCATTTCGCTCGTATACGGTTTCACCGGCCAGATTGGCTTCGACGCCATCGCGCAAGCACTGTCTGGCGGCGAGCGTCAGGTCGGCTTGCTGTTCGGTCTGGTCTTCATCCTTGCAGGACTTGCCTTCAAGATTTCCGCCGTGCCGTTCCACATGTGGACGCCCGACGTTTACGAAGGTGCGCCAACACCAGTCACCGCCTTCTTCGCATCCGCGCCGAAGATGGCCGCGATGGCGATGCTCGTTCGTGTTGTCATGGATGGTTTCAAGCCGATTACCCATGATTGGCAGCAGGTTATCGTTTTCATCTCGATAGCCTCAATGGTCCTCGGCGCATTCGCCGCCATTGGTCAGACCAACATCAAACGCCTGATGGCCTATTCCTCGATCGGCCATGTCGGCTTTGCACTCGTCGGCCTTGCCGCCGGTTCACAGGCAGGCGTGCAAGGTGTCGCCACCTACATGATTATCTATCTGGTCATGACACTTGGCACTTTCGCCTTCATCCTTTCAATGCGGACCAAAGACAATCAGGTAGAACAGATATCTGATCTGGCGGGCCTGTCGAAGACCAATCCGGTCCGCGCGCTGATTTTGACCGTGCTGATGTTCTCGCTGGCAGGCATTCCGCCGCTCGCGGGGTTCTTTGCCAAATGGTATGTCTTTCTGGCCGCCATACAGGCTGATCTTCTAACCCTGTCAATCATCGGCGTTCTGGCTTCGGTCGTTGGCGCCTTTTATTACCTGCGTATCATCAAGATCATGTGGTTCGATGAACCCGCCGCCGGTTTTGTGCCTGCCTCTTCGATTCTCAATGCCATCCTTGGAATTTCGGGAGCGTTCGTACTGTTTTATGTGATTGTTGGCGGTCCGGTAGAAGCCATGGCCGCGGCGGCCGCAAAGACTTTCTTCTGATTGCGTTGATCACGGAACCAAACTTCCCCCACGGATGGCGGCACAGCCATCTTGATGAAACCGGCTCAACAAATGCCGATATCCTGGCGCTGGCACGCAAAGGCGAAGCGGGTCACCTTTGGTTGACTGCCGGTCGGCAAATCTCGGGGCGTGGCCGGCAGGGCAGGGTTTGGATTTCGGAGCCCGGCAATCTCTACGCAACAGCGCTGTTGATTGACCCGGCACCCATCGAGCGCATTGGAACACTCCCGTTCGTGGCGGCGACCGCGCTGCACGCTGCGCTCGCCGGTCTGCCCGGTATGGAGCGCCACCAGTTGCGCCTCAAAT
The DNA here is from genome assembly GCA_031377485.1 of Phyllobacteriaceae bacterium. Lineage (GTDB taxonomy): Bacteria > Pseudomonadota > Alphaproteobacteria > Rhizobiales > Rhizobiaceae > JANMEX01. The sequence continues at coordinate 9,772 of JANMEX010000527.1, read as the reverse complement.
GGCCAAATGATCTCATTGCAAAGGGGTCAAAAATCTCAGGTATTCTGCTCGAAAGCGATCACCTGAAAAATGGCACCATCGCAGTTGCATGTGGCTTCGGCGTCAACATTGCGCACCATCCAGACCCCGCACTTTATACTGCGACAGACTTAGATGCGCTTGGCATCAGTGCCACCGCGCAAGAGGTCTTTGCCCGGCTCGCCGATTCGTTCAAAGCTGTCTTGACGGCTTGGGACCATGGACATGGCTTTGCTGCAATTCGCCGCGAATGGCTGTCGCACGCCAAGGGCAAGGGCGAGAAGGTCCGCGTGAACCTTGCCGGATCATCTGTCGAGGGCATATTCGAGGACATTGACATGGACGGATGCCTGTTACTCCGCCATAGAGACGGCACGATACAGAAAATTTCAGCGGGAGACGTGTTTTTCCCGCAATCCTTTGGAGCGTCGAATTGACCGACAAGAAAGATAACAATGAACTGGTTTTCCTTCCCCTTGGCGGGGTGGGTGAAATTGGCATGAATTTGGCCATGTATGGCTTTGGCCCGGCCAACAACCGCGAATGGATCATCGTCGATTGCGGCGTGACTTTCCCGGGTCCGGATCTTCCGGGCGTCGACCTTGTGCTGCCGGACATCCGGTTCATCGAAGCCAACCGCGCCGCCGTAAGAGGCATGATAATCACCCATGCCCACGAAGACCATTATGGCGCAGTGATGGACATCTGGCCGCGCATCAAGTGCCCGCTTTACGTAACGCCCTTTACTGCCGGGTTGCTGGAGGCCAAGCACAAGTCTGACGGCAACGGCAAGGAAATGCCGGTGACGCTGTACCATCCGGGTGAGACTTTCCAGGTCGGAAAATTCACCGTTGAAGCCATCGCGGTCACCCATTCCATTCCCGAACCGGTCTCGCTCGCGATCACCACGCCGCTTGGCACGGTGATCCACACTGGCGACTGGAAGATTGATCCGGCACCTTCGATGGGGCCACTGATCAACGAAGCGCGTTTCCGTGAACTCGGTGACAAGGGCGTTTTGGCGCTGATGTGCGACAGTACAAACGCCAACCGCGAGGGCGATTCTCCATCCGAACAGGACGTGGGCAAGAACCTGACCGCGCTGATCGAAAACGCCGCAGGGCGTGTTGCCATAACCTCCTTCTCGTCAAACGTCGGGCGCATCAAGTCCATCGCGATTGCCGCGCGTGATGCTGGCCGTTCCGTGATGCTGCTCGGCCGCTCGATGAAGCGCATGGTCGAAGTTGCCACCGGTGTCGGCCTGTTGGACGGAATTCCGGAGTTCATCGCAGAAGAGGATTTTGCCTCGATCCCGCGCAAGAACCTTGTGATCATCCTGACTGGCAGCCAAGGCGAAAGCCGCGCGGCGCTGGCCAAGATTGCCAACGACGAAATGCGCGGCATTGCGCTGACTGCCGGCGATACGGTTGTCTTTTCCTCGCGTACCATTCCAGGCAATGAACGCCCGATCATCGACATCAAGAATAAGTTGATCGACCGCGGCATTGAAATCATCACCGATGACATGCAACTCGTCCACGTTTCCGGCCATCCGCGCCGCAATGAGTTGAAGCGCATGTATGCATGGACGCGCCCGCGTATCCTTGTGCCGGTGCATGGCGAGGCCGCCCATCTTGTCGCGCAGGGCGCGCTTGGGCGGATGGAAGGCATTCCTGAGGTCGCGCAAGATCGAGAGGGAGACATGTTGCGCCTCGCGCCAGGTCCCGCCGAAATCATTGACGAACCCCCGTTTGGCCGCATCTACAAGGATGGCAAGCTGATCGGCGATTTCGATGAAGTCGGCATTGGCGAACGCCGCAAACTTTCTTTCGCGGGCCATGTCGCCATCGCCGTTTTGCTCGACAGCAAATTCGAGATTACCGGTGAATCCGAACTTGAATCCATCGGCCTGCCGCAGTTTGACAAGGAAGGCGAGGAGATCGACGACAAGCTGTTTGATGCAGCACTGTCGGCCATTGATTCCATTCCGCGCGGCCGCCGCAAGGACCTCGATATGGTGCGCGAAGCGGTTCGCCGCGCGGTGCGTTCAACATGCGATGAATTGTGGGGCAAGAAGCCGGTTGTTACGGTTTTCCTCAACCAGATCTGAGGTGCGACGATGCTGGGCAGACTGAATCACGTTGCTTTGGCTGTGCCGGATATGGCCAAAGCGGTCGCCACATACCAGACCGGCCTCGGCGCCAAAATCAGCGCCGCTCAGGCGCTGCCCGAACATGGGGTAACCGTGGTCTTCATCGACGTCGGCAACACCAAAATTGAACTCTTGGAACCGCTGGGAGAGGGGTCGCCGATCACGGCGTTTCTTGAAAAGAACCCGTCAGGCGGCATGCACCATGTCTGTTATGAAGTAGACGACATTATCGCTGCGCGCGACCACTTGAAGGCGTCCGGTGCAAGGGTGCTGGGCGATGGCACACCAAAGATCGGCGCGCATGGCAAGCCGGTGTTGTTCCTGCACCCCAAGGATTTCTTTGGCACGCTGATCGAACTTGAGCAGGTTTAGGCTCAATCGCTCGGAGTTTGGCCGCTGTCTCCCGTTAGAGTAACGGGCAGATGACGGCCAATCGCCGCATTCCCATCCACACCGGTCTGCGCTATTTCAGCGGCAGAGGAAAACCAGAATGAACCCGATCTCCGCCGCTGCAGTCTATTTTATCATCTGGTGGACAACGCTGTTTGCCGTGCTGCCGTTTGGCATCAAGACGCAGGCCGAGGCGGGCCAAGTGATACCCGGCACACATGAAAGCGCACCGACCAGGCCGCGCTTCCTGTTCATTGTCGGCCTCACCACAATGATTGCGACGCTGGTTTTTGCCGGCTTTTACTGGTTCGCCATCGTCAACGGGTTGCGCTTTGATGATCTGGTGCAATTTCTTCCAGATTTCATGAAGCCGCCGCTCGGAAAATAACCCTATTGCCGCTTTTGCACGGCAATCCCGAAACATGTGGAGGGGATACCTTCCAATGCCAGTTTCAAATGAGAAGCACCGCCCGGGATGCCGTTTGACTTGCGCGCCAGCCGCTCGTTTTCGATGATAAATGGCGGCATGTCGATGAAGTGATCCAATGGCCCGTCGCCAGTGTCGAAATTCATCGGCGCAACAACATGTCCGGCCGCATGAAGTTCGTCGCGCAGCAATTCAAAGTCTTTTTGGCGAAATAGAACCGTGCCGCCCGTTTCGAGAGTGGCGTCGCTCTGTGAGTAGTTGAACTCAGTTGTATGGATCGCCCATCCGCCCGGTTTCAATGTATTCAGGCTGTTTTTGATGAAATCAAGCCCATGCCGTATCGAGCCGAGATGCTCAAGCGCACAGATCGACCAACAGAAATCATAGCCACCAAGTGTTTCGGGAATGTTGTTCATGTCAACATAACGCAGGTCAACCAGTGCATCGAAAATTTGCTTGTCCACAAGGTCCGGCTGGAAGCATTTCTCGAGAGAATCTGTGTGCTGTCCGGTTTCCGCCCACCCCATGCCCTTGACCATCTCCGGATCGAGATCGGTAACGGTCGTCTTGACGCCACATCGGGCAAAATAGGACGGCAACGGCTCTTCGCCGCATCCAAACCCCAGTCCGGCGCGACCCTCTGACAGGTTTCCGCTGTCATGGAGCGTCTGCAGCACAAAACCATATTCCCAGAGCTTGCGGTGATAGACCAAAGGTATGTTCAGTTCGCCAAGCCAATGGCGGAATGACAGGCTTTCCATCTCGCCCTGGGTGCACGCCCTTGATGTCAAAGGTCGTTGCGACGGCGCGGTTGTCTCAATCTTTGGAAGCCGGTCGCGTAAATCACAAGCCAGCGTGTAGCCCAGCTGCTTGATGTTCAGTTTGATCAGATCGATGTCGCTGAGCGCATTCTTGGACAAGCCATGATTTTTGCCAAAGTTGCGGATCGCGTTGGTAAGCCTGCTCATGTCTTTATCTTTTTGTCCTGCGCCATGGCGCAAAGAGAGTGCGAATACGCAGCTTTTTGCACAATCGCGATGGTTAAGCGATAGATGCACAGTGCCAAGGCATGCAATATTGTGTGTTGTCACATTGTCGGACGAAATCTCGAACGTCGGTGTGGCTCAGCGTAAATCGACTGGTATCGGATTAACCTGCACTTTCCCGCATGGCCCGGATTGAGAGCGCGCACAAAATGAAGAAATTCATCATCGGCTGGGTGAAATTCAAACCTGAAAAACGTGCAGAATTTTTGGACGCAGTGCAAATCCATGTCGCGGCAACGCGTCAGGAGGATGGGTGCGTCTTTTTCGAAGTTACACTGAGTTTGGAAAAGCCGGATACTGCCGTTATCGTCGAATGTTTCAAAAGTGCAGAAGCTCATACGCTGCATAACAACACGCCGCACATGAAGGCGTTCATGGCAATGATGGCGGACATTCTGGTTGAAGGCAGGTTTGAAAACATATTGTCCGATAATGTCGTCAGCGATGGACTGTGATGCCGGGCGCGGGCTGGTTTCCAGCCATTTCCGTGCGGTACGGTTTTTCGAGCCGGTGAAGTTTTGCAGTTGGCCGATCAGCTTGCATTTCCCCCTGTTTCCCTTTCCCCGCCAACCGTCTATGTAGCGCCATATCAATCGCACTTCCGCCCGATTCCCGTGGGAACCGTGGCGCCCCAACCGGTGAATTTCATGCGTCTGTCCCGCTACTTTCTTCCCATCATCAAGGAAAACCCCAAGGAAGCGGAAATCGTTTCGCATCGTCTGATGCTGCGCGCCGGAATGATCCGCCAGCAGGCTGCCGGGTCATATTCGTGGTTGCCGATTGGCTTGCGGGTTTTGAACAAGGTCAACAAGATCATCCGCGAAGAGCAGGATCGCTCCGGTGCGGTAGAAATTCTGATGCCGACCATCCAGTCGGCGGACCTGTGGCGCGAAAGCGGGCGTTATGATGCGTACGGCAAGGAAATGCTGCGCATCAAGGACCGGCAGGAGCGCGAGTTTCTCTATGGCCCGACCAACGAGGAAATGGTCACCGACATTTTCCGCTCATATGTCAAATCCTACAAGGATCTGCCGCTGAATCTTTATCACATCCAGTGGAAATTCCGCGACGAAGTCCGCCCGCGCTTTGGCGTCATGCGTTCTCGTGAGTTTCTGATGAAGGACGCGTATTCGTTCGACATGAACTATGAAGCCGCCAAGGCCGCCTATAACCGCATGTTCGTCGCTTACCTGCGCACTTATGAGCGGATGGGCATGAAGGCGATCCCGATGCGCGCCGACACCGGCCCGATTGGCGGCGATCTTTCACACGAGTTCATCATTCTGGCCGACACGGGCGAAAGCCAGGTGTTCTGCCACAAGGATTATCTATCGCTGGATGTACCCGGCGCGGATGTCAAATTCCGCGACGACAAGGCCATTGCCGACATTGTGACAGCGTGGACCACGCCCTACGCCGCCACCGATGAAATGCACGATGAGAAAGCCTGGGACGCCATCACTGCGGACAATCAGGTTGCCGCGCGCGGCATTGAAGTTGGTCACATCTTCCACTTTGGCACCAAATATTCCGAACCGATGGGCGCAAAAGTGCAAGGACCCGACGGCAAGGAGCATCTGGTCTCGATGGGATCTTATGGCATCGGCCCGTCGCGCGTTGTCGCGGCGATCATCGAAGCCAGCCATGATGATGCCGGCATCATCTGGCCGGAATCGGTTGCGCCGTTTGACGCCGGGCTGATCAACATGAAGCCGGGCGATGCCGCTTGCGATGCCGCTGCGGAAAAGATTTACGTCGCCCTCACCAATGCCGGTAAAGAAGTGCTGCTCGACGACACGGGTGCAGGTGCCGGCGCAAAATTTGCCACCGCCGATCTGATCGGCCTGCCGTGGCAGATCATTGCGGGTCCCCGCGGCGTCGCCAATGGCGAAGTCGAGGTTAGAAACCGCAAGACCGGCGCGCGCGACGTCATGTCAATCGACGCGGCAATCAACCGCTTTACAGGCAACTCATGAGCGAAATAACCGGCGCTACCGATCCAAAAGCTTTTGCCACGGCAGGGCCGTTTTCTGTCTTTGAACGGATGATGGCCTGGCGCTATCTGCGCTCGCGGCGCAAGGAAGCCTTTATATCGGTCATCGCCGGTTTTTCGTTTCTTGGCATCCTTTTGGGTGTGGCCACGCTGATCGTCGTGATGGCGGTGATGAATGGCTTTCGCGCAGAATTGCTCAAGAGCATTCTGGGGATCAACGGTCATTTGATCGTGCAGCCGATGGATCGGCCGCTGGATGATTATGCTGATCTTGCCAAACGCTTTGAAGGCATCGTCGGCGTTAAGTATGCGATGCCCGTCGTCGAGGGGCAAACGCTTGCGTCGGGTCGTATTGGCGCAGGAACCGGTGCTCTGGTGCGCGGCGTGCAGCCGGAAGACATCAAGAAGATCGAGCTCGTTTCGCAGAAAGTGAAGCAGGGCAGTTTCGACCAATTCGGCAAGGAAGACGGCGTCGCCATCGGCACGCGCATGGCGGAAAACCTCGGCCTCGCACTCGGCGACAATCTGACACTGATTTCACCCGACGGCGATGTGACCCCGATGGGTGTGACGCCGCGGGTCAAGGCCTATCCGGTGCTGGCGATCTTCGAGATCGGCATGTCGGAATATGACAGTTCGATTGTCTTCATGCCGCTGGCGGAAGCGCAAAGCTATTTCAACTCCGAAGGCAAGGTCCAGTCGATCGAGATTATTGCCGATGATCCGGACAAGGTTGGCGACCTGCGCGTTCCGGTCGAGGCGATTGCCGACCGGCAGATGCTTTTGACCGATTGGCGCCAGCGCAACGCCACCTTCTTTTCCGCGCTGCAGGTCGAGCGCAACGTCATGTTCATGATCCTGACGCTGATCGTTCTGGTCGCAGCGCTCAACATCATTTCCGGCCTCATCATGCTGGTCAAGGACAAGGGCAGGGACATTGCCATTCTGCGCACCATGGGCGCGACGCGCGGCATGATCCTGCGCATTTTCCTGATGACCGGCGCGGCCATCGGCGTCTCCGGCACCATCGGCGGCGTTCTGCTCGGTGTCATCATCTGCCTCAACATCGAGAGCATCCGCCAGTTTTTCTCCTGGCTCTCCGGCACGAAACTGTTCAACCCGGAACTTTATTTCCTGTCACAGCTTCCGGCCATCATGGACCCGCGCGAGACGGTCATGGTCATTTTGATGGCGCTGTTCCTGTCCTTTATCGCCACCCTGTTCCCGGCTTGGCGCGCCGCCAAACTCGATCCGGTCGAAGCGCTGAGGTACGAATGATGGCAGGCGAACCCGTGCTGACTTTAACCGGCGTCACCCGCAAATATGTGCAAGGCGACCGCGAACTGGTCATTCTCAACAATGCCGATTTTGAATTGCGCAAGGGCGAGATGGTGGCGCTCGTCGCGCCATCCGGCACTGGCAAATCGACGCTGTTGCATACGGCGGGCCTGCTTGAACATCCGGATGCCGGCGAGGTCACGGTCAATGGCCGCGCTTCAAGCGGCCTCAGCGATGAAACGCGCACCGCCATGCGCCGCGCCGAAATCGGCTTCGTCTATCAGTTCCACCATTTGTTGCCGGAATTCACCGCGCTTGAAAACCTCATGATCCCGCAAATGCTGCGCGGCATGACGAAGGCCGAATCTGCCGTGCGCGCCCGCCAACTGCTCGACTACATGAAGATCGGCGACCGCGCCGATCATCGCCCATCAGAACTTTCAGGCGGCGAACAACAGCGCGTCGCTATCGCCCGTGCTGTCGCCAACGCCCCTCTGGTATTGCTCGCTGATGAGCCGACCGGCAATCTTGATCCGGTCACTTCTTCCTATGTCTTTGAAGCGCTCGAAGCCCTCGTCCGCCAATCCGGCCTCGCCGCCATGATCGCCACCCACAACCATGAGCTTGCGAGGCGCATGGACCGGCGTGTGACGTTGAAAGACGGCAAAGTCGTGGATATGGCCTGAGTGAGGTTTACTTCGCCCCGCTCGCGGGGAGTATGAAGAGCCTTTTGGCGGAGCCAAATGACAAGCCAATTGCTTGGGTTTTCAAGTAACGAACGCGCGAAGCGCCGGATGAGGGAAGCGCCGAGGGTTGAAGATAGGCGATCGTCTTCCCGACAGGCGAAGCTGGTAGAATAGCTGGCCGCTCCCGTAAACCTTTCATAAACCATAATTTTCCAACCAAACAAAAACATGGTTGACGCAAGAACATAAATAGAACATAAAGCGAATAAGAATGGAACAAGGGAGATTATTCCATGTCTGACTTCGCACAAGACCTCGTATCCTTCCTCTCGGTATCACTGTTCATCGCCACCTGCGCGGTCTATCTCGGCGCGATTTGAGCTGTTGACGGCGGGAATTTACGGACGCTGAGGGCCGCTTTTTCTGGACCTTTGCCGTCCATTGCAAGATAGTGATTGCCGACGAAGAATCGGCAGTCAGGTGAAGCGTGGCAGACAATGGCAAATCGGCAAACAGCGCTTCGGGTTTAGCTGTACCGTTCATTCATCTGCGGGTGCATTCGGCTTATTCGCTGCTTGAAGGCGCTCTGACGGTTTCCAAGATTGTCGACTTCGCCAGCGCATCCAACGCGCCGGCAATTGCCATCACCGATACGTCGAACCTGTTCGGCGCCTTGGAATTTGCGCAAAAGGCATCGAAGGCCGGTGTCCAGCCGCTGATCGGCTGCCAATTGGCCGTGGACTTTGGTGCATCAGGGCAGGGCCAAACGCCAAACCATGGCCGCAGGGAACTGGCCTCCTATCCGACCATGGTGTTCATCGCCGCCAACAAGGATGGCTATGCCAATCTGGTGCGCCTTGTCAGCCGCGCCTTCATGGAAACGCCGTCTGGCGAGCCGGTCCACATTTCCATGGACTGGCTGGAAACCACGGGCGAAGGCATAATCGCGCTGACAGGCGGCATGGCTGGCCCCATCGATGAACTGATCGAATCTGCCCATGACGCCGCACTCGAACGGCTGGCGCGGCTGAAGGCCATATTCGGTGATCGGCTCTATGTCGAGATCCAGCGCCAGCAAGGCTACAGCAAGGCGCATGAAGCCAAGATGGTGGCGCTCGCCTATGCAGAACAGCTGCCGCTGGTTGCGACCAACGAAGCCTTCTTCCTCAAGCGCGACGATTACGAATCGCACGACGCGCTTTTGGCAATTGCCGCTGGCGCCCTGATGTCGGAAGACAACCGCCGCCGCCTGACGCCCGACAGCCATCTGCGCAGCGCCAAGGATATGGTCAAACTCTTCGCCGATTTGCCGGAAGCCATCGCCAACACGGTCGAGATTGCGCAACGCTGTTCCTACTACCCTGAAGGCCGCAGCCCGATTCTGCCGCGCTTCACCGGCTCGAACGCTGGCGGTGAAGATGCGCTGAAGGAGGAGGCGGACGAGTTGAAGCGTCAAGCCATCGCCGGTCTTGCTGACAGGTTGGAAGTCTTCGGCCTCACAGAAGGCTACACACCGGACGACTACCACGAGCGGCTCGATTTCGAGTTGTCGATCATCGAGCGGATGAAGTTCCCCGGCTACTTTTTGATCGTCGCCGACTTTATCAAGTGGGCCAAGGCGCATGGCATTCCTGTTGGTCCCGGCCGTGGTTCGGGCGCCGGTTCGCTCGTTGCCTATGCACTGACGATTACTGACGTCGACCCGTTGCGCTTCTCGCTGCTGTTCGAACGCTTCCTCAATCCCGACCGCGTGTCGATGCCGGACTTTGACATCGACTTCTG
>JANMEX010000446.1:0-10865 GCA_031377485.1 Phyllobacteriaceae bacterium | reverse complement strand
ACGTCCCGTTGCAGCGGCGAATTCACAAATTGCAAGCACGCAGCGATCATATGCCATCGCATTTGCAGCTAATGGATGGCGCCGAGCGTGAACACGGCAACGCTAAGCCAACATTCTCCGGTTGGCCTGCTTGCTGAGGTTGATACTTGCGCAGTTCTCTGTCCTTGGCAAGGTCCGGTCACTCGCAGAAAAAAGAAGTAAATATGTTGCAGATCAGTGGCGGTTTTGATTCAAGGTTTCCGAAAGAGGAGGCCCTGATGAGAGATCTGTTTCTGCTGAGCAAGGCCCAAATGTCACGGATTTCGCCGAGTTTTCCACATTCTCACGGGATACCGCGTGTCGACGGTATTGTAGGAGGGGTTTCTAAAGGTATTGCGAGAAGTGGCGCGCCAATCCCACCGGAAACCCGTAGTTCCAATCTGCGCTGGCTTTATGGCTACAGAGTCTTTCTCGAAAGCAATCAGGAATGGGATGTACGCACGGTAGATGAGTATCTTCGCGCGCTCAGCCGGATGAGCGCATTCTTCGGCCACAAGCCCTTTGAAACCCACAAGGGCTTTTATAAATCCAAATCAGAAAATCCCCAACTTGTATCAAAATCAGACGAAGCAATTCGCGTCATAGACGAAAGCAGGGAGATTAATCCAAAGTTTCGCGGGTAGCATGCCGAGACTTGCTAAATATCCTTTTTTTGAACTTCGAAGACAAGGATAATTGCGATTAACAGGATCTGGCGCGAGCCTGGTTGAAAACTACGCTTACACAAGCTAGCTGAACCTTCAGAAGATGTCACATGGCGCTTCGGAAAACGACATTAAGTTTAATAGCCTTTGACAATTTCAGCTTTGGTCTGGCGAACAGCGCCGACTTGGGCGGCGATGGCGGACGTGAACATTCTTGCATCTGTCAGCAACGACGCAAAATCATAACCCTGGGCGAAAGCGCGCTGAATCATTTCTGCTGATCCCGTGTGAACTCCGGCCATTCGTCCCGCCGCTTTGGTACGAGTGGCGATTGTTGCAATTGCATCCAGGACCTCTGATGCAGACGGATCCAGTGTCGGCTCATATCCCATCGACAGGCCAAGGTCGGAGGGACCGACGTAAACGCCGTCAACGCCTTCGACCGAGAGAATAGCGTCAAGATTGGCAAGAGCTTCGCGGGTTTCTATCATCGCGAAAACCAGAATGGTTGTGTTGGCAGATTTCACATACCCGGCGCCGTGGACCATGTTGGCTCGGGTTGGACCGAAGGAGCGGCTGCCAATTGGCGCATAGCGTGACGCCTGTACGAGGCGCTCTGCGTCGCCGACCGTATTAACCATCGGGCAAATGATACCCTCGAACCCGGCATCCAGACATTTCATTATGATGCCAGGCTCGTTCCACGGAACGCGGGCAAACACCGGTGCCGGCAAGCCCTGTAAAACTTGGATCATGGTAAGGGCCATCTGGTAGTCAATCAGGCCGTGCTGTAGATCGACTGTCATCATGTCAAAGCCTTGCCGGCCCATGATTTCAGCTGTTACAGGCGATGGAAGGGCGCACCAACCGTTGACGGCTTTCCCCCCTGACGTGAAAAGAGCACGTAAGTCTGTGGTCATGATGATCCTATGCGGGCGTTGCAAGCCAGTCCATCAAATGGGTGGCCGTGGCTTCTGGTTTTTCCAAGGTCGGAAGGTGGCCTGCACCGGGAATGATCGCAAGGCGCGATTGCGGCATCAGCGCATGCATTAGGTCATGTCGGTCTCGTGGGCAGAGATGGTCTTCCTCGCCCATCAAGACCAGCGCCGGTCCCTTGTAAGCAGAGAGCGTTGCAGTCTGGTCAGGCCGATCCCGCAAGGCAATGGATTGGCGGGCAAATACTTCGGGTCCGAGCGTGAGCGCCATATCCATGCAGAGGTCGAGGATTGATTTCGTGTCGGGGCCAGCGGCAAGATAGTTCGGCTTCATTTCATCGCGAATCACGGATTCAAGGCCGCCAGCCAGTGCCTTGGCGATTTGTGGTGCCCGTCGGCTTTTCGCTTGTGCAATCTCACCAAGTGGATTTGTATCCAGAAGCGCCAGCCGCTCAACCCGCTCCGGGGCTTGCTTAAGTATTTCCATTGCAACAATGCCGCCCATCGAAAGTCCCGCCAGTGCAAAGCGCGGCGGTGCCGTTGCGAGAATGGCTGCCGCAAGTTCTGCCATCGTTTCATGACCAGTTGGCAGCGCATAGATAATTTGGCGCGGTGTAGCGGAAAACCCGCCCCACATCCGCGCGTCGCACATCATGCCGGGTATCAGGACCAGCGGTGTCATTTCACCCGCCGCGCTCCTTCTTTCAGTGTCGCAAGTTTTGCCCACGCGATTTCAGGATCAACCGCACCAAAACCTGCAAATGTTCCAAATCCGCAATCCGATCCGGCAATCACGCGGTCTTTGCCGAGAATATTGGTAAAACGCTCAAGCCGCTGGGCAACAAGATCAGGATGTTCGACAAAATTCGTCGTGGTATCCACAGCGCCGGGTATGAGTATCTTGTCGTCCGGAATCTCGGCCGCACGATCACGGAAGACGGTCCACTCATGGCCATGGCGAGGGTTGGCTGTTTCAAACAGGATGTAGGTTGCCGGAACCTTCATCAACAGCGGGAACACTTTGGACATGTCGATATCGCAGACGTGAGGTCCCTCATAATTACCCCAACAAATATGTAGGCGGATGCGATCGCGCGGCAATCCTTTCAGCGCCTGCTCCAGCGCTTCTACATGGGTGGCTGCGATCTTGAGAAACTCGCTGTCCGACAGATCGGCGAACAGCATATGGCGCGACAAGGCAAGGTCCGGGCAATCCAGTTGCAGATCGAGACCCGCGTCCAAAATTGTGCGGTATTCTTCCGCCATTGCGTCTGCGAGTGCAGACAGATAGGCCTCGCGGGAAGCGTAGTGAGCATTCTGCAAAAAGAGGCTGACAACACCCGGTGACGCTGCGTTCATGAATCCGTGTTCAACGCCGTGAGCTGCCATGGCGGATTTGAGGTTGGCAATATCCTTTTGCAGCTCTCCCTGACCCTTTGATGTCACGGGTCCGACGCATTGCGGACGAGCATATTGCGGCGTTCCACCTTCTTTTGCCAGACGGTTAAGGAAGGTCGGAAACAGCTTCAGATCAGCAGGCGCATTGCGCGGGCTGTCGCCATCAAAGCCGTTGTATCGGTCTTTGACATAGGTGGCATAGCTGATCTTGGATGCTTCTCCGTCAGAGACGATGTCGATGCCCGCTGCTTTCTGGCGGCGGACATTTTCATGGACCGCCGCCGTCATGCAGACATCAAAGGCGGCGGGCTCGTAAGCTTGGCCCCTCTCGCGGGCGAAGAGGAAATCGACTACCTCTTGGCTTCGGGGCAGCGAACCGACATGGGTGGCGAGTAGAGACATATTTACAGCTCCGTTATAGCAAGCGGCCGGTGGCGCCTGCGGGATCAGCGGTGCTAACAACGCGATAAAGCGAGGCTTCGCCAGTCATTGAGGGGCTGAGGCTGTGCGAGACACCCGGCGGAATGGCCGCCGTATCACCAGGGTTGAGCGCAGTGGTTCCACCGTCCCATGTCAACCGCCAGTGGCCACGCATCGGCATCAGGATTTCATGCTGGTCGAGCGTGTAGGCGGTGTCAGGGATCGAGTTGCGGGAAAGGAACTCCACCTCGAAGCCCGGGCGATCACGCAATTTGCCATTTTCGCCGATTACCTTGGCGGGCTGGTGGTTGCTAAGCGCCATCAGATCCCAATAGCGGGCAACGCAGTTTGGAATGACCTCCGCAGTGGTAGGCTCGGGAAAGGCTTGCAATTCTTCCTCAGTCAACAATGGCATGGGGGGCACACCTTCGGGAAGCTTCTGTCCTTTCTTAGTGTCGTACAACTTGCCGTTCTTGCCGAGGATCAGACCGTAATCCTTGGCATCGGTAATGACTTGCGGCGCCCAGACCACGCCGCCGCCTGCGTCATCGCCACCAAGGATGGCCATGATCATGCCGTAGTCGGTGCCAACGTTTTCAAACGCCCGGAATATGCCTGTCGGGATGTTGAATATGTCGCCTTCCTCAGCAATAAATTCACCCGCAGTGCCGTACCGGCCCCAGAAGAACCGCCAACGGCCTGACAGGACGAAGAACACTTCTGCTGTGCGATGAGTGTGCAACGAATTTCGGCAAGCGGGCGGCTGGCCTGCTGCGCCAATATTGAAACCCGGAGTTTCGCGGATGTGGACGTGCTGATCAGGCGATTCCGAGACGCCGCCGCCGATGATGGTAAAATTCTCTTTTCGGTTGGAGCCCGGCGTATGGGCATCAATAAACGCGGTCTTGCATGGTTTCAGGTCTCCATAGCGGACAATGCGCGCTTCCATTTCGGCAGGGGTCATGGGTCTATCCTCCATAAGAGTGTTCGGGGCAGGCGAGCAGGATCTGTTTCCAGATCGAGACCGGATCCCACAGTGTGAATTCGCGGCGCAGGCCCCAGGGTCCGAACTCGGCTTGGGTAAAGCCCATGACGTGAACGGGGGCGCCGGTGGGGGCGCCATAGACGCCAAAGCCGGAATGTGTACCGTTCAGCGACCAGCGGACTGCGGCGCGGTCGGGCTGGCCCGGATCGGCGCGGCCGATCTGGTGGTCGATGCTGAATTTCGCGTCCGGAAAGGCAGTGCGGAATTGCAGCCATTGCGCCTCGACATAGGGCACGCCCCAGCCGGTAGCCCCGCCGGGGTGCCAGACATGCACGGCGCGGTCATATTCGGCGCGGATCACCGAGAAATCCATCGCCATCATGCGGGTCAAGATGGCGACAAGGCGCTGGCCAACCGGGTGATCGTTGCCGCGCGACGTGTAGGGGCCGGGTAAGTCCTGAGATGGGATAAAAGGGCGGCGGGCCTTGTCGGGGCCGCCTTCGCGGGCGATGGAGGAGCGTGCCCAGCTTTCGGGCGTGTGGCCCAGTTGCTGCACCATGTCGGCCATGTCGTAGCACAGCCATTCATCGTCTATCACGTCGTCTTTCACATAGCACTCTGCAATGCAGCGCGCGGACACGACCTTGCCCGTGGGAGGGCCAAAGACGCCGTGGCCGGTATGGGTGCCGATGATCATGGACCGGTGCGAGGACAGATAGCCGTCCTGCTCGTTCCCCAACCAGATCACCTCGTCGCCAAGACAGCGGCGGTCGGGAAAGGCGGCCTGGCTGGCCAGCGTGTCGTGGATTACCTCCTCGGCGCCCACCATCACGCCGAGGGTGGATCGCGCCACCATGTTCTTGCCATAGGCCCGGTGCAGCGAGGCGATGTCGCGGCCTTCCCAAATTTCATAGGTGACGCCCTGGATATAGTCGGGCAGGTTCTTGAAACGTGAAGCCATGTTGTCTCCGTTCAATCGGCGGTCCAGCCGCCGTCAATGAGAAGCGAAGTTCCGGTGATGAGGGCTGCCGCATCCGAGGCGAGAAATGCGACGGCGCCCATGATGTCTTCCAATTCGCCCACACGGCCGAGCTTGATCTTAGAGGCAATCCATTTCGCACGTTCGGGATTTTCCAACGTGGGGGCAGACATGGCGGTTCGGATGAATGTCGGCGCGATGGTGTTGACGCGGATGCCATGAGGCCCCCATTCGATGGCCATGCTCTTGGTCATCCCTTCCAGCGCGTGCTTGGTGGCGGAATAAACCGCCCGGTCGATGCCTCCGACATGGGCCATTTGCGAAGAGATATTGATAAGGCTGCCGGGTTTGCCTTCCGCGATCAATCGTTTCGCAACCGCGCGGGTGAGAAAATACGCGGCGCGGAAATTAAGGCCGACAGCGTAGTCGAAATCCTCCATCGTCGTTTCAACAGCCGGGCTATGCCGGGCACCGCCGGCCGAGTTCACCAAGATATCGAAAGCCGGCATTCGTGAAATCACGGCTTCAGTCTCGGCCACACGAGTGATGTCGAGGGGTAACGAATGAGCGGTGAAACCCTCTGCTGCCAGTTGCTTCACCACTTCTTGCAATTCCGCTTCGCGCCGGGCCGCAAGCCAGACGTCTGCCCCCTGTTCAGCAAGCGCGACCGCTGCCGCCAGTCCGATGCCGGAGGATGCACCTGTGACCAGGGCACGGCGGCCGTCGAGGCGAAAAGAAGGGGTGCGCGGCAAAATCATTCAGCTGCGGCTCCATATGGTACATTCTTGCCGCCATAGCGGCGGACGCGCACATTGCACTGTTCAGCATGGCCGACAAAGCCTTCCAGCATGCACAATCGCGAGCCGTAAGCGCCGAAGCGCGCTGCCGCCTCATCAGTGGTGATGCGCTGATAGCTGTGGGTTTTCAAAAACTTTCCCACCCAAAGCCCGCCCGTGTAACGGCCCGCCTTCTTCGTCGGCAATGTGTGATTCGTGCCGATTACCTTGTCGCCGTTGGCAACATTTGTGCGGGCACCGAGAAATAGCGCGCCATAGCTGTGCATATTTTCCAGATACCAGTCATCGCGGCCTGTCATGACCTGCACATGCTCGGACGCGATGTCATTGGCAATGGCCAGCATCTCGTCGTGGGTATCGCAAAGTATGATTTCACCGTAATCGGCCCAACTTACTGACGCTGTCGGTGCTGTGGGCAAAATTTTCAGCAGACGGTCTATCTCGGCCATCGTGCCTTCAGCCAGCTTGCGCGAATTCGTCACCAATACGGCAGGCGAATTGTAACCGTGTTCGGCTTGGCCCAAAAGGTCGGTGGCGCAGAGTTCAGCGTCAACTGTGTCATCGGCAATGACCATGGTTTCGGTTGGCCCTGCGAAAAGGTCTATGCCGACGCGCCCGTAAAGCTGGCGCTTGGCTTCGGCAACAAATGCGTTGCCGGGGCCGACCAACATGTCTACGGGTTTGATCGTTTCGGTTCCGAGGGCCATCGCGCCAACTGCCTGCATTCCACCAAGCACGTAGATTTCGTGGGCGCCAGCCATTTGCATGGCAGCAACAATGGCAGGGTGCGGCTCGCCGTTCACCGGCGGGGCCGACGCTACAATGCGGGGTACGCCAGCGACGGTCGCAGTGAGCACAGACATATGAGCGGAAGCAACCATCGGGAACTTGCCGCCGGGGACATAGCAGCCAACCGACTGGACCGGGATGTTGCGGTGGCCAAGAATGACGCCCGGTTCGGTTTCAATCTCGATATCACGCATTGACGCCTTTTGCGCCTCGGCAAAGCGGCGGATCTGCGTCTGGGCAAAGCGGATGTCATCCATGTCGCGCGGCGCGACCTTCTGCATGGCGGCATCGATTTCTGACTGTGTCAGACGGAAGGATGGGCGGTCGAACTTGTCGAATTTCAACGACAGGGCGCGAACCGCAGCATCACCGCCCTTCTCAATCGCGGCCAGCGTGGCTTCCACCGTTGCGCGGGTGCGGGCGTCATCCTCGGCCCGCTCCAACGCCGGTTTGCCGTGTTTCAGCCAAGACACCGCCATGACAGACTCCAGTTTGAATACGTGTGCAAATTATGTAAACCTGATTGCACGCTCCGCGCAAGCCGCTTGTTGAAATTTTGTGCAAAAACGAATCAAACGGAGCGATGGAAATGCACTTATAACTCAGAAAACATTGGAATATTGGTGCTACATGCGTAACCGAAACAAATAATCACATCGAGCATTTGCAAACGTATTCATCAATTGCTAGAAAGGAACAACAATTTACACCGGCCACCCGGCCTGAAAGGAGCCTTATGTCCAGCCAACCAAAATCCTATCCCGCCGACAAGATCACTTGGGTCAAGGCCCCCAGCCGGAGCGCGGAGGGAGACAACAAACTTGTCGCCGAGACCGTAGCAAAGGTGTTGGCAGAGGTGAAGGCCAACGGCGATGATGCAGTCCGGCGCTATTCGAAGGAGTTCGACAAAGCTGATCTGGAAGCTTTCGAAGTGACCACTGCCGAACGTGAGGCTGCAGTTGCGCGGCTCAACCCGCAAACGCGCAAGGACACGGAATTTGCCATCGCAAATGTACGCCGGTTTGCCGAAGCGCAGCTTGCAACCATCCTACCGCTGGAGGTCGAATTGCTGCCGGGCGTCCACATGGGACACCGTGTGCTGCCAATTGAACGTGTCGGCTGCTATGTGCCGGGCGGGCGCTTTCCGTTGTTGTCCGCGCCCATCATGACAATAGTCCCTGCCAAGGTTGCCGGTGTGGATGAAGTTATTGCGTGCCTTCCGCCAAATGCGCATGAGGCAATGGTAGCGGGCTGTCATTTGTCTGGTGCCGACCGCATTTTCCGCATTGGCGGCGCCCAGGCGATCGCGGCGATGGCGTATGGCACCGAAACGGTTCCCGCAGTGATGAAGATAATGGGCCCGGGCAACGCCTTCGTAAATGAGGCAAAACGGCAGGTGTTCGGCCCGGTCGGCATAGACCAATTGGCGGGGCCTTCCGAGATTTATGTTCTGGCCGATGCGAGCGGCGATGCCGAAATGATCGCGACTGACCTTTTGGCGCAAGCCGAGCATGATGTTCGCACACGGGTGGGCCTGATCACCACCCACCGCCCGCTAGCCGAGGCGGTGCTGGCCGAAGTCGAGAAACAGCTTCAAGGCCTGTCAACTGCACATGTCGCTGCTCCCGCTTGGGCGGATTATGGTGAGATCGCCGTTTGTGCCGACGAAGATGCGATGATCGCATATTCCGACTTCATCGCTGCCGAGCATTTGCAGGTCCATACCTTCGACCCACACGCATTTGGCAAACGACTGCGTAACTACGGCTCGCTTTTCATTGGCGAACTGGCCAGCGTCGTCTATTCCGACAAGTGCTCCGGCACCAACCACACACTGCCGACCATGGCCGCTGGACGCTACACCGGCGGGCTTTGGGTCGGTGCCTATATCAAGATTGCCACGCACCAATGGCTTGATGAGCGCGGCGTTCAGACGGTCGCTCCTCCAGCGGCACGTCAGGCTGCAAGCGAGGGGCTGGAAGGCCACCGCCGGGCAGCGCAGTTGCGGCTGGACCGAATGCAGAAACGCTGAAAATCAGAGCGGCGGGCGCTGGACCGAATGGTCCGTCGCCTGCTCGTAAGCATGCCCGACGCGGCACAAGATATCTTCCGCGCCAACTGCAGCGATCAACTGCATGCCAAGTGGCAGTCCATCGTCAAAACCGCAGGGCATCGAGAGGGCGGGGTGTCCAGTAAGGTTAAAAGCGATTGTACGCATCGGCGTCCAAACAGCCCGTTCGCCGTCGAATGCGGAAAACGGCAGAGCAGGAGTCAGGGTCGTTGCGGTCAGAATCAAATCATAATTTTCCATGGCTGCAGACATGGCATTCGTAAGCGGTCGCACGGCTCTGCGTGCTGTTGCCAGGTCAGCCTCCGAGATCGCAGCGCCAAAAGCCAGACATTGCAAAGTAAGCCGACCATATTCGGACTGATGGTTTTCAATAAGCTTTGCGTGCTCCGCGAGCGCTTCTGCATGCAAAATGACGGAGGCAGTTGCCTCGTAAATTGGGTAATCAGGCAGTGTGACCAGTGAGTCCTGAGCGCCCAGCATGGACAGCGTCGCTGCGGCATCGTCCATGGCGCGGATCAGCGAAGGATTTGCCTCTGGGTCTTCGGCAAACCAATTTCGTGCGAAGCCAATCCGCAGGCTTCGGATATTTTGCCCTATTGCCGCCGACGCAGCACGCCAGCCCTGCCCTGCCGTCATGACGTCCAATGCCAACGCAGCTTCGGCGACAGTCGCTGTCAACGGTCCCACATGATCCAGTGAGGGCGAAAGCGGAAATACACCAGACCGTGCCACACGGTCATAACTGGGCTTCAATCCGACGCAGCCGCAATAGGCGGCGGGCGAGCGAATGGACCCGCCAGTGTCAGTGCCAAGTGACAATCGGACTAGCCCTGCTGCAACTGCTGCTGCAGACCCGGAAGAAGACCCTCCCGTTATGTGAGCCAAATTCCAAGGATTTCGTGCCGGAGGATCGGGAAGATTGACATCCGGACCAACCATGGCGAATTCATATGTCGTAAGTTTGCCTATCAACACGGCACCTTGCGCCCGAAGTCGCGCAACAACCGGTGCATCCTCCTTTGCCACTTGTCCGGCCAGGACGGCAGACCCGGCAGTGGAAGGCTGTCCAGCAACGTCGATCAAATCCTTGACTGCAACAGGGATGCCGCAGAATGGGCCCACGTTTTCGCCGGAAGACAAGCGGGCATCAGCGGCCTCGGCTTGTGCAAGTGCATCGGAGGCGAGATGGACAAATGCAAAAAGTTCTGACCGGGTAGCAATTCGAGCGAGCGTTGCCTCAACCAAGCGCCGGGAGGAAAGTGCCCCTGACTTAAGCGCAGCCGCGGCCTCAAATACAGAAAGGTCGGCCGGATCAGTCATCGCTTTTGTCCGGGTTTTCCAGCAAATATTTGGTCAGACGCGCCACTTCAGCCTTTAAATGTCTTGCGCCCTCCAACGCTACAGACAAAGCTTTGTCATCCAGTTTCAGACCTCTTTCCTCTAGCATGCGCCGAAAGACTTTCTCACTTGGTTGGCTCACGCAGCACTCCCGTGTTTGCGCGTCGAACCGCGAATGATGAGTGATCCATCCAGTACAACGCGTTTCGATTCGCCGGTTCCTTCAGAAATTGTTGAGATCAGCATCTTAACAGTTTCAGCAACCATCTGATCGACGTGCTGGCGCATTGTCGTGAGGTTGTATGCCGGCCACCCGGCTAATGGGACATCATCGAACCCGACGACTGATACATCTTGCGGCACTTTCAAACCCAGTTCAAAACGCAGAACATCCATGACCGCAAAAGCCATATGGTCGTTTGCCACAAAGACCGCATCCGGCCGGTTAGGGATGGCGAAGAGTTCGCGTG
>JANMEX010000427.1:0-3295 GCA_031377485.1 Phyllobacteriaceae bacterium | reverse complement strand
TCTGGGATAGAATTTCTTCCTGTCCATCGTTCCTCATGGATCAAATTGTCAAGCGCCAGGCGCTTCGCCCAGCCTTTTGCTTGAAGTTCGGGCTGGTCGTATAGGTCTTTGACGTGGCCGACGCAAAGGTATGCGACGATGGCAAGATGATCGGGAATTCCAAGTATCGCGCGCAAATCCGCGTCATGGAAAATACTGACCCAGCCGACGCCAATGCCTTCCGCACGGGCGGCCAGCCAAAGGTTTTGCACGGCACAGACTGTGGAATAAAGATCCATATCGCGGTTGTGCGTGCGACCCAGAACATTGTCGCCGCCACGTATCCGGTCGCAAGTGATGCAAATGTTGACCGGTGCTTTGCCGATACCCTCCAGCTTCAGCGACCGGTAAAGCGATCTCTGCCCACCCTCAAACAATGCCTCTGCTTCGAGGTTTGCCTTGTTGAATGCCTCCCGGATTTTGGCTTTGGTCTGCGCACTTTTGATAATTATAAAATCCCACGGCTGCATGAAGCCGACGGACGGTGCCATGTGTGCGGCGAGCAGCAGCCGCCTCAAAACATCGTCGCCAATCGGGTCAGGCAGAAACTGGTCGCGCACATCGCGGCGGGTTTCGATGGCTTTGTAAACGGCGCGTTTTTCATCATCTGAAAATCGGGCGGCGTGGACGGGAAGTTTGGCGGACATAAGAACCCCTTGGTTGCCCGAAGGCGCGTTACAACCGCGTTGCTGTCCGTGCAGCGCTGTCTATCGCATCTGGCCGGTCTTCTGACTTCGGTTCATCTAACCTGCCGGCCTTCCCGGTTTCCCAGTGGCGAGATTGACAGACCATCCCCGTTACAGCGTTGGGCACGTCCCGGAATTTAACCGGGTTCCCGATTCTCCTGCTTGTGGCAGGCACCAGACAGAAGCATCTGCCGGGATTTCGGTTTTGCAATCAAGCAGATTCTTCGACCAGCTTTCAGTAGGCCGATCAATAATTGAACACAGCGTCAATATGGCGGCGACGAACTTTTGATATGCATCAATGGCCCTGAGGCGTTTGAAGCCCACGCTTAGTGACAAGGACATCACGTCCGGTAATCGGAGGAATCGACCATGACATTCACAAAATCAATCAAGACTGCATTGGCAACGGCAGCCCTGTTCGGCGCAATGGCAATGCCGTCATTTGCAGACAGCGTCATCAATGTTTCACTCGCCGACAAGGGTGGCATGATGGACATGAGCAAGAACATGGGGCTCGGCATGGGCATGATGGGCAAGATGGACATGGCGATCATGAGCGTCGTCGTTGACCAGAAGACAGTTCCTGCCGGCAAGGTGACGTTCAACGTCACGAATATATCCAAGGGAACAATTCACGAAATGCTCGTTTCCCCGATCAAGGATGAAAATGCGGTGTTGCCGTTTATCGACAATGAAAATCGTGTTGATGAGGAGGCATCCGGCGATTTGGGTGAAGTGTCAGAACTTGATCCGGGCAAGTCCGGCGCACTGACTCTGGATCTCAAACCGGGCATGTACATATTGTACTGCAATGTTCCCGGCCATTACACGGCTGGCATGTGGACCACGATTACTGTCCAATAAGTCTTGCTATCAAATCAGCGGGCGGGGCTGTCGGTTTCAGGCAGGCCTCGCTCCCGTTGCATCTCCCAAACCGTATGCCCGACCAACGCGGCAAGGATGATCGCCCCGCCGACAAGCGCTGCATTTGTCGGTGTCTCTGCAAAGATCATCCAGACCCATACCGGCGCGAGAATGGTTTCAAGAAGATAGAACATCGCCGACTCTGCGCCGCCAATATATTTGGGTGCAGCAGCAAGGCAGAAGAAGGCAAGCGGCAGTATCAGGGCGCCGTTCAGCACCATCCAACTCATCTGCGGTATGTGAATGCCGCCTTGGTTCCAGATAGCCCAAGATGAGAAAATTACAGGAAACAACTGCGCCAACAACACCGTATAGCCCATGTTGCGGCCCGAATGGCGCGACAATGTGATCGCACCCGCAATGGATGCCGCGCTCACAAGGGCTGCAAGATCTCCGGCCCAGTGACCAGCCGACAGGCCATCACGAACGATGATGAACACGCCGATGACCATGATTGCCATAGCAGCGAAGGTCTGTGGCTTCGGCATTTCGCGGAACAGCAGCCAGCCGAGAAGCGCAGCGATCATAGGATTGAACGCGAGGATGAAGACCAGATTTGCAGTCGGTGTGGAAAAGACAGCATAAAAAAACAAAGCTGATGAAATGCCATAAAGCAAGGCGACTGCCCATGACAGTTTGCCCGGCATCATCGGTTCACGGGCACCAGCGAACATCCGCATCAATAACCAAGCTGCAATGCCAATGGGTGCGATTAACAGGCCGCGCAGAAACTGCGTCGACCAGACATCGCCGCCGGACAAGCGGATTAGCGGAATATCAAACGTCAAGGCAAAGCCGCCGATGGCAGCAAGCGCCAAGCCCTTGGCGCGGTTGGCATGCTGCATCGTAGGCTACCGTTCCTGTGCTTGCGAATACAGCGTCCAGCCGGTGGGGCCAAGATGTTCTTGCGGGAAGAAGCGCGTCTTGTATTCCATCTTGCGCGAACCATCCACCCAATAGCCGAGATAGACGTGCGGGTGACCTGCAGCACGCGCGCGCTCGATATGATCAAGAATGAGGTATGTGCCGAGCGATCGCTTTTCCATCGCCGTATCAAAATAGGAGTAGACCATCGAAAGCCCGTCGCCCATCTGGTCCGTAAGTGCAACAGCGATCAGGTCTCCAACACCTTTGCCGGTGATGAAACTGTCTGGTCCGCGCCGCCGGTATTCGATAACCTTGGTGCGTACGTGACTGTCTTCAACCATCATCGCATAATCAATGACAGACATGTCTGCCATGCCGCCATCGCCGTGTCTGGCATCAAGATATTTGCGGAACAGGGAATATTGTTCGCTCGATGGCTCCGCCTTGTATTCCGAACCGATAATATCCGAATTCTTTCGCCAAATTCGCTCCATATTCGCAGAGCGCTGGAACTCTTGCACCAACACCCGAACAGAAACACACGAGCGACAAGTTTCGCATGCGGGGCGATAGGCAATATTTTGCGAGCGACGGAATCCGCCTTGCGTCAAAAGATCATTGAGGTCCGAAGCCCGTTCACCCACAAGATGCGTAAACACCTTCCGCTCAAACCTCTGCGGCAAATAGGGGCTGGGCTGAGTCGCAGTCAGATAGAATTGCGGTGTCGAAGAGGTGGGTTGGTGGGTCATGACTCATGCTTGGCGTTTGATAGCCAA
>JANMEX010000409.1:0-2649 GCA_031377485.1 Phyllobacteriaceae bacterium | reverse complement strand
GATGGCGGCGCTGGTTTGGATACACTTTACGGCGGGCTGGGTGATGATCTTTATCTCGTCGGCCAAAGCGGTGATGTAATTGTAGAACTTGGCAGTGCAGGTCTCGACACGGTTTTGAGTTCAGCAACTTACACGCTCTCGGCCAATGTGGAGCATTTGCTGCTGACGGGCACTTCTGCAATCAACGGAACCGGCAATTCCAGCGCCAATGAAATTCAGGGAAACAGCGCTGCCAATGTCATAGATGGCGGCGCGGGCGCGGATTTCATGGCTGGCGGCGCAGGGGCGGATACTTACTTTGTCGACAACATCGGCGATTTCATTGCTGAAACAGCGGGCGATGGCGTCGCTGTCGATAAAGTGCGCAGCACCGTGAATTGGACGCTGGCAGACCTCGTCGAAGACCTAATTCTTGTCGGGCCGAATGCAATCATGGGCATCGGCAACACCCAAAACAATATCATCACAGGAAATGAAGCCGCAAACATTCTGGATGGCGCAGACGGTGCCGACACCATGCTGGGCGGCGCGGGCAATGATATCTACTATGTCGACAATTTGTCGGACCAGATCGTGGAGCTTTCCGGCGGCGGATCTGACAGCGTCTACAGCTACATCAGCAGTTATTTGCTGGGAGTCGAAGTCGAGAACGGCCGAATACTTTCTGACGGTGCCGCCAACCTCACTGGAAACAGCCTCAACAACACGCTCATTTCAGGCGGCGGCGACAATGTTCTGTCAGGCGGTAGTGGTGTAGATACTGTGTCCTATGCCTACGCTTGGGGCTCTGTATCGGCAAATTTGAACTTGACCACGCAGCAGGAACGCAGTGGATCAGGGGCAGATACGCTGATCAGCATCGAGAATATCACCGGATCAAGCTTCAATGATGTGCTGACCGGCAACAGCGGCGCGAATGTCCTCAATGGCGCAGGTGGCGCGGACCGGATGACCGGGAATGATGGCAATGACATCTATTATGTCGATAACACCGCGGATGTTGTTACCGAAACCAACGCCAATGCGGTCACCGGTGGTACGGATTTGGTGCACAGTTACCTCAGCAGTTACACGCTTGGGGCCAATATTGAAAACGGTCGAATCCTTGCCACAGGTGTTGCCAATCTCACGGGAAACACGCTCAACAACACCCTCGTCTCAGGGGTGGGTTCCAACATCCTCAACGGTGGTGCAGGCACAGACACGGCGTCTTATTCGGCCATGACGAGTGCCGTCACCGTTAAGCTTGCCTTGACAGGTGCCCAAGTGACTGGCGGCTCCGGCTCGGACACACTGATCAGCATTGAAAATGTTACCGGATCAAACTTCAATGACACGCTGACCGGCAATGCGGCGGCGAACCGGATTGATGGCGGTGCCGGCAATGATGTCTTGAATGGCGGGCTGGGCAACGACACTTTGATCGGCGGCGCCGGGTATGACTATTTTATCTTCAACACCGCGACGGGCCCGGCCAACCTCGATACCATCTCTGGCTTCAGCGCTGTTGACGATAGGATTCACCTGGAAAATACAGGCATTTTTTCCGCCTTTTCATATACCGGCGCAATGGCGGCGGGTGCATTCAACACAGGTTCCGCTGCCACGCAGGCCGATGACCGGATCATATACAACAGCGCGACCGGAGGTTTGATTTATGATCCGGACGGAACGGGTTCCGCCGCCGCTGTGCATTTCGCGACGCTGACCGGTCTTGTCGGAACCCTGAGTGCTGCAGATTTCTTTATTATCTGATGCGGCATCAACGCCAGAAATTGTACCTCAATCAATCAGTTAGGCTTCGATTGACCGCGCTGTGCAGCATATTTCCGGGCGAAAATTCTGAAAGTCGGCAAAACTATCTAACCAGGCGAAACAAAACTTGACGAGTGCCTACGCTTGAATCATCAAGTGAAACCATTCTTTAAGTGATTCGTATAATTATCGAACTTATTATTGATTGGAAAACCACGGTGACCGACCTTACTGCTACACATGGTTCAAAGACGATCAACCGCGGTGTGTGGTCAAGAAGGCTTTCCCTCTGTTTTATCCTGCTTTCATCTTTTGCATTATGGCTGATGATATTTAAGGTCGCGCAAATTTTGGTGTGACGCGTCCTTCGTCTCGGCAAACAAATCAAGCCTTGATATCTTTATAAGACACGCAGTTAGCGTTGCTGGATTGCATTGAAATTCCTTCAACAGCTTAACGCGATCCCTCACCGAGCAGGATGACGCGAACCGTTTGCAAGATCACAGCGGCGTCGAGAAGCAGGCTGGAATTCTTCACATAATACAAATCGTAACAGGTCTTGACGATGGCATCTTCTACAGAAGCGCCATACGGATAGTTGATCTGCGCCCAACCTGTAATGCCCGGAACAACCGTGTGGCGAACCGCGTAAAGCGGAATCTCTTCTTGCAGGGTCGCGACGATGCCGGGCCTTTCGGGTCTGGGCCCGACAAGTGTCATGTCACCGCGCAGCACATTGACCAGCTGAGGGATTTCATCAATCCGCGAAATGCGCAAAAAGTGGCCCAAGGGGGTCACGCGACTGTCTGACTTTGCAGCCCATCGCGCTATTCCGTCCGCTTCAGCGTTGACGCTCATGCTGCGGAATTTATGCAGCGTAAAGACACGCCCGCC
>JANMEX010000394.1:0-5955 GCA_031377485.1 Phyllobacteriaceae bacterium | reverse complement strand
GTTCGACAGTGCAATCTTCTTGGCTGCCGTATCCGCCAACGCTGGCATCGAGATACCCAGAATGGCGGCCGAAATCAGCCGCATGCGTTTCGTATTCATGTTTCTCTCCCTGATGACCAGCCAAGCTGGCGCTCCACGCCGCGCCAGCGCTTACGCCGCTGGTGCAATCTTGTTTTCGGCTGAAGGCTCCTCCCCTCAGTGATGTGAGGATGGAATAGAACAGGAGACGTGTATAGGTTCAAAAAGGCAAAGCGGATGCGTGATCACGCAGTATGATTGCGGGTTCCCGCATATTGGGTGCAGGCCACCCTGTTTGTTTGAACGCGCCGGTCTGGCATGAATTGGCGGCGGGAAAGGATCCGAAATGTTACAGATCGCGCCGGCGGCACAGTTGAACACCTTCTTCAGCATTTCTCGCTTATTGGCGGGACAGCTTGATTTCCTGTCGGCTATCCGGTCCGTGGCGGCAGAGGTCTCGAAAGTACTTCCCCACGATCATATGGATGTCTGCATCGTCCGTCTCGACGGCAAGTTCCACACGGCCTATGAGGCCGGCATTGAAACCGCCTGGGGCAAGCTATTGGCCCCTATTGCCAACAGCCCCATCCGCAGCCTTCTGTTGGGTGAAGTTGACTACATACTGACTGACAACGCTGTTATCGACCCGCGTTTTGCGTTCAAAGGCGCTTTCTGCGCGCCTATACTTGACCACTCCCTGCGCAGCCGCATTCATGTGCCCATGATGGTGCATGGCGAAATCATCGGCGCCTTCTCCTGTTCGCTGTTGACGCCCAACACATACACGCCATCCGATGTCGAGAATGCCCGCTTCATTGCCGATATGCTCTCGCCCTATTTTTTCGCGCTGCGCGCTGCCGAGCAGGCACAACAATCAGCGATTATCGAGACGGAGGCGCGGGCGCGGGAAGAAGGTCTGCGCCTCGGCGCACTTAAGCTGACTGAGGCGTTGGAAAGCGAACGGCAGCGCATCGGCATGGACCTGCACGACCAGACCTTGGCAGACCTCACCCGGCTCACCCGGCGGCTTGAGCGCATATCTGTGACCGAAACGGCCGCACGCGCTTCCCTGGAACCGATAATGCGTGGACTTCACCATTGCATGGAAGACCTGCGCCAGATCATAGAAGAGGCGAAGCCATCGGTTCTGCATCTTTTCGGGTTTTCCCAGGCGGTTGAAAACCTTCTGGACCGCTCAATCCGCGACAGCGGCTTTGCCATCGACGGAAAGTTGGAGGATCTATCCGCAGGCGCGTTCGATTCTCTCGATCCGAGGGTCAGCATTGCCATGTTCCGCATCGCTCAGGAGGCGATCAACAACGCTGTCAACCATGCGCAAGCCACCAAACTTATTATCTGCCTGCGTGCCGGGCCGGAAATGATGGAGCTTGTCGTCAAAGACAACGGCAAGGGAATTCCCAAGCGGCGGACACGCCTTGGCAGCGGCATCGACAACATGAAGACAAGGGCCAAATTGATTTCAGCCCGTTTTGGCATTCTTTCTGGCCCCGAAGGCTCGGGCACCCAGATTGCAATCAGCCTGGCAACATCCCCGACAATCCCGGCCCAGACCGATTCAGGTACGGAAATGCAAAGGGATATCTTCGAATGAAAGTCCTGATTGTTGAAGACGACCCTTTGCATCGCTCGTATCTAAACGAACAGGTCAGGGCGGCGCTGCCCGAATGTACAGCGGTCATTGAGGCCACCGATGGCCTTGAAGCAGAACAGCTTGCCCGCGAGCACAACACCGCCCATGTGGTGATGGACCTACAGATGTCCAAGCGCAACGGAATCGAAGCCGCCCGCACAATTTGGCGCGAAAAACCGGACCGGCGCATTCTCTTCTGGTCAAACTATTCTGACGAGGCCTATGTGCGCGGAGTCAGCCGGATCGTGCCCAACGGCGCCGCGTACGGATATGTATTGAAATCTGCCGCCGATGAACGTTTGAAACTCGCCTTGCGCAGCATTTTCATCGAGAACCAATGCGTTATCGACAACGAGGTTCGTGGCATGCAGCAACGCAGCTTCAGCCCTAACATCGGACTTACGGAGGCCGAGTATGAAATATTAATGGACATCGCCCTTGGAATGACCGACCGGGCGATTGCCCAGCGGCGCCATCTTTCGCTCCGCTCCGTCCAGAACCGGCTTACGCAGATTTACGGCAAACTGGATATCTATCAAGTCTCCAGTTCGCAACACGACGACGGCACTTTCAATTTGCGCGCCCGTGCGGTGACCGAAGCTATGCTGCGCAAGCTTCTGAATTACGGCGCATTGGAACGCGCGGAGGCCGATCTCAAGACTTGGCTGTCTGAAAGGGGATGATGCGAACAATATGAAAGCCCTGCGAATCGAAGCGTTTGAGCGATGCGCTTTTCATGACGTCCGCGATCCTGTCCCAGGCTTGGGAGAGGTCCTTTTGGATGTTCGTCATATTGGTCTGTGCGGCTCAGACCTTGCAACCTTCACCGGGTTAAACCCGCTCGTCAACCTGCCGCGGATTCCAGGGCATGAGATCGGCGCTGAAATCCTTTCCTGCGGCCCGGGTGTTCCCGAGGCTTTCGCACCGGGCAAACGGGTGATCGTGGTGCCCTACACTGCCTGTGGTGAATGCTCCTCATGCCGCAAGGGGCGCGTGAATGCTTGCCGTTACAACCGCACCTTGGGAGTTCAGCAGGACGGCGGATTGTCCGAGCGTTTCGTCCTTCCTTTCGGCAAACTTATCGTGAACGATAGTCTGGCACCGCGCCATTTGGCGTTGGTTGAGCCACTGTCCGTCGGCTTTCACGCAGTCGCGCGTGGCCGCATCACGGCTGACGACAAGGTTGTGGTGCTGGGCTGCGGCATGATCGGAATGGGTGCCATCGCAGGCGCAGTGGCGCGCGGGGCAGAAGTGATTGCGGTAGACATAGGCCCAAAAACTGTCATGGCCCGCCGCTATGGCGCAGCCCATGCAATTGACGCAGCAATTGAGGATGTCGCCGCCCGCGTTGATGAGTTGACACAAGGCCACGGCGCCGACGTGGTGATCGAGGCGGTCGGCCTGCCCGCCACCTTCACGCAGTCCATCGAACTGGCCTGCTTTTCGGGACGGGTCGTCTACATCGGCTACTCCAAGGCTTCGGTCACTTATGACACCAAGTTCTTCAACCTCAAGGAGCTGGACATCATGGGTTCCCGCAACGCGCTGCCGGAAGATTTCCTAGCAGTGATTGGCTATCTGGAAGGCCAGACGCCACCGCCCGATGACCTGATCACAAAGGTTTTCCCCTTTGACCAAGCCGAAGCTGCACTGCCCTACTGGGTCGCGCACCGGGCTGAAACCCTTAAGATCGTTATAGAACGCTGATGGCCATCCGGACAGACAGACCCCGCCCCACTCCGCGCATCTTGCAATTTGGCGGCGGCAATTTTCTGCGCGGCTTCATTGATTGGAAGATCGACCGGATGAACGAGGCGGCAGACCTTGATTGGGGCGTGGTGATTTTACGGTCAATTGGCAGCGCGGAAGGGTCATCTTTGAATGCGCAGGGCGGGCTCTATACCGTCCTCTCCCGCGGGATCGGCGAAGACGGCAATGCAGTCTCCTCACCCCGGGTTGTCGCCTGCGTGCGCGAAGAATTGTCTTGCCAGACTGATTGGGAAAGGGTTGTGGCGCTCGCCCTTGATCCGCTGATCACAGTTGTCGTTTCCAACACGACCGAGGCGGGGATTGTACACGATCCTGCGGCGCGGCCAGACCAGACGCCGCCCGCCAGTTTCCCTGCGAAGCTCGCAGTCTTGCTGCACCGGCGCTGGCAGGCGCTTGGAATGACACCAGGCGGCGGCTGGCAAATCATCCCCTGCGAGCTCACCGACTTCAGCGGTGACGCGCTGCGCAAGATCGTGCTTCAGCACGCCGCTGACTGGCGGCTGGAGCCGGATTTCTGCGCTTGGCTGGAGCAGGAAAACACGTTCTTCAACACGCTCGTGGACCGCATTGTCCCCGGCCATCCCAAGGATGAAATCGCCGCCATCGAGGCGGAGCTCGGCTACAAGGACCCCTGCCTGACCACAGCCGAACTGTTCCACTTTCTCGCGATTGAACAACGCGAAGGCCAGCCAGCGCCGCGCCTGCCTCTGGCCGATTGGGACGAGGGCACAATCGTGACTGCAAACGTCACGCCCTACAAGCTTCGTAAAGTCGCTATACTCAACGGCGCCCATACGGCGCTTTGTCCGTTGGCTTTGCTGGCGGGCGTTGACTCGGTAGCCGAAGCCGTCAGCCATCCGACCGGCGCTGCCTTCCTTTCGCGGGTCTTGCAAACCGAAATCGTGCCCTTCCTGGACCTTCCGGAAGCGGAGTTGCAGGACTTTGCTGCGGCCACAATGCGCCGCTTTGTCAACCCGTTCATCAGACACCGATGGCACGACATCAGCCTGAACGGGCTGGCCAAGGTCCGTCACCGAAACCTTGATCGGATGACAGCTTTCGAAGCCCGTCACGGCCGGCCAGCGCCGCTGCTGAGTTTGTCACTGGCGGCATGGCTGGCCTTCTATCTTGGCCACTTTGAAGGCGCTCCCGCCTTGCCGCCGCGTGACGGGCCAGCCACGTTGACGCGTATCAATGCCTTGCGGAGTCTTTCACCAGAAGCGCAGGTCGCCGCTTTCCTTTCAGAACCCGAATTTTGGGGCCGCTCCATCGCCTCCGACGCTTTGATCATTCATGTGTTGAATGATTTCACTATACTGACAGAGAAGATTTTTACCTGGGAACGCTTGGAGTTGTTCATCTCCGACCATGCGAAGAGGGGGGTTAATTCTGAAGGGCCATGAGACATCTTGAAAGCGTTTATATGCGCGTTCGGAATATTTCGTAAGGTGCTCATCTTTCGAAGGCACCATGCGGCTTTGCGAGCGTATAAAAGCGATCACACTCGTCGAATTTTGTCTTGAGATCGAGGGCGCCGATGTGGCTGAGGAGCTGGTGGTATTCCTCGTCTTCTGTTCTGTTTGAGCGCTCGACCTTGCCGTTCAATTGTGGCGAAACCGGCCCGATACAAGCATGACGAATGCCTTGATCTTCAACGTTCACATGGAGCTTGGTTTAGAATTCCTGGCCATTATCGGTCTCAACTTCCCGAAAGCGAAACGAGAACATTGCAATGACTTTATAGTTGAAGTCGATGGTGTCGGCTTGATTGAGCAGGTAACAAATCTTGAGTGCCCGAATGCGCGTGATGTCGTCGACCGCAGCCCTGCAAATTCGCCTTTCCGATGGTTCGAAACTTCATGCGATCCTCCGATCGGCAATGCAGCCATGTTCCGCCTTCGGCGCGGTTTCTACTTGGGTTGTTTCCGGTTCAGTCGCCGCTGATCATCAAGCTTCAACGCCAGCTCATGGTCCGGCGGGTCCGGCGTGAGTTGATGCTCACGGAGCGCGAGCAGCAAACCCTTATCTTCCTCGATTACAACATTGCCTGCCTGAAGGGTCCTGAAGATCGCATCGCGACGGGCGTCCGTCATTTTTGCATAGCTGACCTCGGTGATTTTCTCTGTCTCATGGCCAAGATTATAGGAGTAGGCTTGGCGGTGTTCGGGCGTTCTGCAAATCTCATCACGTACGGACCTGAGATAATGTTTGGTGGAGTGCGGGTTAAAGTAATTCACTTGCGCCTCCTCGCATCCATTTCGAAATGCCCGCCTGACACTTGCATCCGTTTTCCATGGCTCAACCGTACCGCGAGATGTTCGCGTCAGTCGTTGTTCATGGGCCAAGTTGATGTCTGGTGGAAAGAGCGCGTCATCGGGTTGCCCGCCTTTTGTGATCAACTCTTCTATCCAGCTAACAACAATATCCTCAGCCCGCTTATGTCCGGGGAACCAGGATGTCGATTGGCTCTTCGAGTTCTTGATGCGAACTTCTGTTTTGTCCAGCAAGATTTTTCG
>JANMEX010000392.1:0-16433 GCA_031377485.1 Phyllobacteriaceae bacterium | reverse complement strand
ATGAGCCGTTGTCAAACCTTGATGCGGAACTGCGCGTGCAGATGCGCCTTGAGATTGCCAAGCTGCACAAGCAACTGAATGCAACAATGATTTATGTGACGCATGATCAGGTCGAGGCAATGACGCTTGCAGACAAGATTGTCGTCTTGCGCGCCGGGGTGATTGAGCAGACGGGCGCTCCGCTCGACCTTTATGCGAATCCCGACAATCTGTTCGTCGCCGGCTTTATAGGCTCGCCAAAGATGAATTTCCTGTCCGGAAAAATTACCCATACCGGCGATGGTTCTGTGACGATCTCGGTTCCGGCGCTCGGCGTTTCTTACGAGAAGGCGGTGGTTTCCACCAAGCTCGCGGTCGGGCAGGATGTTGTGACCGGCGTGCGACCGGAACATTTTGACCACGGCATGGCGGCAAAGTTTTCGGCGGCCATTGATGTTGTCGAAAATCTAGGCGGTCAGGCCTATGCCTATGCTCATGCCAAGGATGGCACGGCGCTGACGGTGGAACTTCGCGACGGGCGCAGCCGCGTGGAAGCGACCACGCTGCACAGCGGTTTCGATCCGGCACAGTCATTCCTGTTCGATCCCAAGACCGAGCTGCGCATTCGGTAAGTTGCTCTTGGATTTACCGGAAGCATCAAACGCTTGAAACATACCGGTCATCAGCCCAAATAGGATTGATGACCGCTTTTCCTTTTGACAACAGCTATGCGCGTGACCTTGAAGGGCTTTGGCTTAAATCCCTGCCCTCCTGTGTGTCTGATCCGCAATTGATCCGCTTCAATAACGAACTGGCGGATGAGCTTGGCCTTGCGCTGGCAGAGTTTGACGATCAAGCGCTCGCCAATATCTTTGCCGGCAATGAGCTTCCCGCGACCGCGCAACCTTTGGCGATGGCTTATGCGGGGCACCAGTTCGGTCATTTCTCGCCTCAGCTTGGCGACGGGCGGGCGATCTTGCTCGGAGAAGTGATCGATCGGAACGGCATGCGACGGGATATTCAGCTGAAGGGTCCGGGGCGCACGCCATTTTCACGCAGCGGCGACGGTAGGGCTGCGCTCGGTCCGGTTCTGCGCGAATATATCGTGTCTGAATTCATGCATGCGGCAGGCATTCCCGCAACGCGGGCTTTGGCCGCAGTGCTTACTGGCGATGAAGTTTACCGCGAAACCGTCAAGCCGGGCGGCGTTTTCACGCGGGTCGCATCAAGCCATATTCGCGTCGGAACATTCCAGTTCTTTGCCGCGCGCGGCGACGTGGATGCGGTCAAGCGACTGGCGAATTTCACGATTGCGCGCCATTATCGTGAGGCTGCTCATGCAGAACGGCCCTATCTTGCCCTCTTTGAAGCGGCTCTGGAACGACAGGCGCAGCTGATCGCCAAATGGACGGCCATCGGCTTTGTCCATGGCGTGATGAACACCGACAACATGGCGGTGTCCGGCGAGACGATTGATTTCGGGCCTTGTGCCTTTATCGATCATTATGATCCCGATGCCCTTTTTTCATCAATTGACCAGAACGGCCGCTATGCCTTCTCAAATCAGCCACTGATCGCCCAATGGAATCTGGCGCGGCTGGCCGAGACGCTCGTGCCGCTGATTGATGCCGATCAGGATGCGGCGGTGAAGTTGGTGACGGACGTTCTGGAGACATTCCCGGCGCGATTTGAAGCCCACAGGCTGGCGGAGATGCGAAAAAAGCTTGGGTTGAAAAGTGCAAAAGACGGTGATCGGGCATTGATCCAGCAGTTGCTTGACATGATGCAGGCAGACACCATCGACTATACAGTGGCATTTCGGGCACTGGCCGACTGCCTGGAACCGGGCGGACAGGACAGCGCGTTTTCCGCCCTGTTTGCTGACAAGGAAAAAACTGACAGCTGGCTTCAGGCCTGGCGCAGACGTATTGCGGTCGACGGTACGGATGGCGCAAGTGCTAAGGCCATCATACTGGCAGCGAACCCCGCCTATATCCCGCGCAATCACCGCATTGAAGAAGCGATTCGCGCTGCCGAAGACCAAGGCGACTTGGCGCCTTTCCACCGGCTGGTCGATGTTTTGGCCAAACCTTTTGAGGATCAGCCGGTAAATGCCGCTTACCAAACGCCGCCATTGCCGGAAGAGCGGGTAACCAAAACGTTCTGCGGCACTTAAACGGCAGCCGCTCTCGAAGCCCCGCGGTAGGCGTCGTTCAGATAGCCGAGCGTTGCGTCGGCATCGACCGGCCTGCCAAACAGATAGCCCTGCCCGCCCGAACAGCCAAACTGGATGAGCTTGTCGGCCTGCCCCTGTTCTTCGATGCCCTCGGCAATTGTTGAAATGCCAAGGCCTTCGCACATGGCGAGAATCGCCTTGATGATATGTTCAGACGGGCGGTCGTTCAAAATGGATGCGACGAAGGCGCGGTCGATTTTCAATTTGTCAAACTTGAATTCACGCAGGCGCCCGAGCGAGGATTGGCCAGTGCCAAAATCATCCAGCGAGACACGCACGCCCGCGCTACGCAAATCCTCGACGATGGCCTCCGCCGTTGCCGGATCAGACATCACTCCGGTTTCTGTGATTTCGATTTCAAGGCGTCGCGGATCAAATCCGGTCTTTTTGAGAATGGCCAGCACCGTCTTGCCAGTGTCAGCATCAGAAAGTTGGACCGGCGACAGGTTGAAGGACAGGAACATGTGCGCAGGCCAGCCGCGCGCGGCAATCGTTGCTTTGCGGAGCAAAAGCTGTGTCAACGGCACGATGATGCCGGTTTCCTCGGCGATAGGGATAAAGACGACCGGCGAGACAAAGCCAAGATCCATATCGGTCCAGCGTGCGAGACACTCAAAACCGACGGTTTCTTTGGTTTTCAGATCGACAATCGGCTGGAAGTACGGCTCTACCTCCTCCGCAGAAACGGCGCGGCGCAAGGCCTGCTCCATCCGCGTCAAACGCTTTGCCGCCTCTTCCATCTCACGCGAATGGACAAGCGTGCGGCCTGCGCCACGACGGCGGGCGTGATAAAGTGCTGAATCTGCCTTGTGCAAAATGTCATGCACAGTCTCTTCGGCGTCTTCATAAAGCGCAATGCCAACCGACGCGGACAGGCGCGCGGTGCGCTCACCAAGATCATAGGGTGCCGCCAATATTTCAGACAGCATTTCGCCGTGCGACTTGGCATCTTCAGCGCGGAACACCATCGGGTAGAGCACGGCAAATTCATCGCCTGAATAGCGCGCGACCAGACCATTGCCATCAACAGCAGCCCGCAGGCGCATGCCGACCTGGCTCAATATACTGTCACCGGCAGCGCGGCCATAAAGATCATTGATCGGCTTGAAACCGTCAAGTCCGATACGGGCGACTGCGAAAGGGGCTGGATCATCGGCGCGTTCGGCGAGCAGCTTTTCCACCTTGTCGAAGAAGCGTCTTCGATTGGCCAGACCGGTCTTGGCATCGGTGGCCGCCGCATCACTTTCACGCTGGAATGAGAAATTGTCTTCCATGTTCCCCCGCAGGTGGCCTGCAACCACACACACTTTTCCCATCGTGACACACAAGCCTTGCCGAATGGTTTCAAACTTGTGTTCAAAACCTGCCTTGCATTCGCACCCGAAGCCAACCATGTTCGGGCGCAGCACATGACTGAATATTCGCGTCCAGTTCCGCGCTGATGCGACTTTTGAGCCATACACACAGATCAATCTTCCGGAATCCAGTTTCATGAGCCTAAAAATCGCGGTCCAGATGGACCATGTCCGCACTGTCAACATCACCGGCGACACTTCGTTTGCGCTCTCGCTTGAAGCGCAGCGACGCGGGCATCAGCTTTATCACTATACGCCGGACAGACTGGCACTTTTGGGTACTCAAGTTTTTGCGCGCATCGAAGAAATGCAAGTGCGCGACGAACCCGGCAATCATTTCGACCTTGGCGCGCCGATACGCACGGACATGAGCGAAATGGACGTCGTGCTTTTGCGTCAGGATCCGCCATTCGACATGAATTATATCACCACAACCCATTTGCTTGAGCGCATCCACCCGAAGACGCTGGTGGTCAACGACCCGTTTCATGTGCGCAATTGCCCCGAGAAAATCTTTGTCACGGAATTTCCGGACCTGATGCCCGCGACCTTGATCACCAAGGATGTCGAGGAGATCAAGGCTTTCCGGAAAGAACATGGCGATATCATCCTGAAGCCACTTTACGGCAATGGCGGGGCTGGTGTTTTTCACCTTCGCGAGGATGACCGTAACCTTTCCTCGCTCCTTGAAATGTTCGCCAGCCTTTCGCGCGAACAGATCATTGCGCAGCAATATCTGCCT
Source organism: Phyllobacteriaceae bacterium (assembly GCA_031377485.1). GTDB lineage: Bacteria > Pseudomonadota > Alphaproteobacteria > Rhizobiales > Rhizobiaceae > JANMEX01. The sequence goes on along the minus strand of JANMEX010000392.1, from coordinate 12,121 downwards.
GCCGTGCGTGCCGGCGACAAGCGGATCATCCTGATCGACGGCAAGGCAGTCGGCGCGATCAACCGTGTGCCGGCGGCACATGACGCGCGCTCGAACATGCATGCAGGCGGGCAGGCGCAAGCCTCGGAACTGACAAAGCGCGACATTGAAATCTGCGAACGCATCGGGCCGGAATTGCAGAAGCGTGGCTTCATCCTCGTCGGCATTGATGTGATCGGCGACCGCCTGACGGAGATCAACGTGACGTCGCCAACCGGTGTGCGCGAGGTGAAACGCTTCGGCGGCGCTGATATTGCAGCGCTGTTCTGGGATTGTGTGGAATCCAAGCGCTAAGAACATTTGTTCTCTTTTATCCACCTTATACAACCGATATAAAGCGTTTGCGTGTATATTGTTCTCTTATTGTTCTTGCATGTGGTGGCGAAGTATGATTTTCTCGCCTTATGCGGGTGAAATTTGGCGTTTTTGACTCTTATGGTTGAAGCGCGGGGAGCAGTCCTATGGTTGCGCGGGTGAGTACGGTTGCATTTCAGGGTATAGAAGCGGTGCCTGTCGACGTTCAGGTCATGATCGCGCCGGGAAAGACTAACATTCATATTGTCGGGCTCGGCGACAAGGCGGTGGCAGAAAGCCGCGAGAGGGTTCAGGCGGCTCTGCATGCATCGGGCCTGTCCATGCCGGCACAGAAGGTGACAATCAATCTGGCCCCGGCGGATTTGCCCAAGGAAGGCAGTCACTATGATCTGGCAATTGCCCTCGGATTGATGGCGGCGCTCGGAGCAATACCGGGTGACGCGCTGAGCCCCTATGTGGTGATCGGAGAACTTTCGCTCGACGGAACGATTGCCGCGGTGGCAGGGTGTCTACCTGCTGCCATCGGTGCAAATGCCATGGGCAAAGGGCTTATCTGCCCGCATGCCTGTGGACCGGAAGCGGCTTGGGCAGGCGAAAGCATGGATATCCTTGCACCGCGCAGCCTCATTGCCATGGCCAATCATTTTCGCGGAACACAGACACTTTCACGCCCGGAGCCGGCACTTAAGGCTACAAACGGAATCATGCCGGACCTTGGAGAAATCAAGGGGCAGGAAACAGCCAAACGGGCGCTCGAAGTGGCGGCGGCGGGCGGGCATAATCTGTTGATGATCGGACCACCTGGGTCGGGCAAATCCATGCTGGCGGCGCGGTTGCCCTCCATCTTGCCGCCACTGATCCCGCGCGAACTGCTTGAAGTTTCGATGATCGCCTCAATTGGCGGCGAGCTTGCGGAAGGGCGTTTGTCAGACCGGCGACCATTTCGTGCGCCGCATCATTCGGCGTCCATGGCAGCCATGGTTGGAGGCGGTACGCGGGCGCGGCCGGGCGAAGTGTCGCTGGCCCATAATGGTGTGTTGTTTCTCGACGAATTTCCGGAGTTTCATCCGCAGGTGCTGGATTCCCTGCGCCAACCGTTGGAAACCGGCGACTGCATGATCGCGCGAGCCAACCATCGCGTGACTTATCCCTCACGGTTCCAGCTCGTGGCGGCGATGAATCCATGCCGTTGCGGCATGGCAGGAGAACCGGGCCATACCTGCGCACGCGGACCGCGCTGCCAATCGGATTATCAGGGGCGGATTTCCGGCCCGATGATGGACCGGATTGATTTGCGTGTTGATGTTCCGGCCGTATCATCCGCCGACCTTATCCGCCCGCACAAGGCCGAAACGAGTGCCGTTGTGGCAGCGCGGGTGGCGGCAGCACGTGACATGCAACGCAAACGGTTTGAAGCGGCAGGGCTGTTCATGCTCACCACCAATGCGCAGTGTTCACCATCCATGATCGAAGTGATAGCCGAACCGGACGCAGCGGGAATGAAGCTTCTGGGCGATGCCAGCGAGCATCTGAAACTGTCTGCCCGCGCCTATCACCGCATCTTGAAAGTCGCGCGAACGCTGGCGGATCTGGACGGCGAGGAACGCGTCGGGCGAATCCATCTGGCCGAGGCCATATCCTACCGTGTGCCGTCAGACCGATTGTTGGCAGCGGCGTGAAGGTAAGTTGCGCGTGAAAGCGGACTGCAGACATTTGCGCCAACCGGGCGATGGCGAAAGCTGGCGGCTTGTGAATTGGCTCACTATTTGCTGACAGATCCCACCAGAATATCCTTCGGCATCTCGATGGTCACCCAATGCCCCGTATGCTCGGCTGACTGGCGCTTCAGGAATTTGTAGCCCGTGGCTTCCCACGGCAGCATTTCGTCGTCGAGATTGTCGAGGATGAAATCGCCCTTGCGGGTGCGCACCGTCAGGATTGCGTGACCTTCGCCGTCAGGCTTGCGTACAACAGTAATCAAAAGATTGGCCGGTGAAATGCCGCGGTTCATCAGGATTTTGCGCTTGAGCAGCACATAATCTTCGCAATCGCCAACACCCTTCGGATACGCCCAGACTTCGTCCTTTCCATAGACTTCAAGATCGGTTTCCGGACGAATGGCATGGTTGACCTGCACATTGACGGCTTCAATCATTGCCATGGTGTTTTCACCCGCCATCAATGCGGGCACACCTATGGACTGTATCCGGCATTCCGATGTGAGGATCTTGCAAAATTCAAAGTGCCCGATCGGCTGGGAAGTCAGGCCTCCGGTCGCCATGGATGAGGTGGCGTGTGCCGAGGTGGCAAAAAGACCCATCGCCACAAGAGTCGTCCGGAAAAACAGGCTACGCATACTCAACTCCGCCACGCCACTATCGTTAACAAAGAGTTAACGTTCTGTGGCGCTTGGAGTCAATTGATCGGGCTTGTCCTTCTCAAACTATGGTTACCGGCCGTGCCCATCACCAAATTTGCAAAGAAAAAGGGCCCAGAAGGCCCTTTTCATAGTCATTTTGTGGTCTTTTGCTTCGTTAACGAACGAGCCGTGTGACATTGCTTTTGGCCGCAATTGCCGGAACTTCACGGTTATCCCCAATGAATTTCACAATCATCGGCGCAATCTCGGCGCGGAAGCGCGAGCCGTTGAACACGCCATAGTGTCCGACCTTGGCCTGTACGTGATGTTTGCGCATCGCTTCGGGAATGCCTGTGCATAATGTCTGCGCAGCTTCGGTCTGGCCCACACCGGATATATCGTCGTTCTCGCCTTCGACAGTCAGCAATGCCGTGTTGCGAATCTTCGAGGGGTCAACACGCTCGTTGCGGTGCATCATTTCGCCCTTGGGCAGGTCATGCTTGATGAACACGGTTTCAACAGTCTGCAAATAAAATTCCGCCGTCAGATCCATCACGGCGAGATATTCATCGTAGAATTCGCGGTGTTTTTCAGCGCTGTCGCCGTCGCCTTTGACCATATGCGAGAAATAGTCCTTGTGGGCGTCGATATGCCGGTCAATGTTCATGCTGACGAAGCCGCCGAGCTGCAGGAAGCCGGGATAGACGGACCGCATGAAACCGGCGTGCGGGAATGGCACGGGCATGATGACCTTTTGCTCAAACCATTTGATGTCCTTGTCCACCGCCATGCCGTTGACCGCCGTCGGGTTGATGCGCGTGTCGATCGGCCCGCCCATCAAAGTCATTGATGCTGGCGACAGCTTGTCACCACGCGCCTCCATCAAAGCGACAGCGGCAAGCACGGGAACGGAAGGCTGACACACAGCGATCACATGCGTGTCCGGCCCAAGAAAATTGAAGATATCGATCAAATAATCAATGTAATCATCAAGATCGAACTTGCCTTCGGCGAGCGGAACGGTGCGCGCGTCAACCCAATCCGTTATGTACACGTCACCATGTGGCAGCATGGCTTCAACTGTACCGCGCAAAAGCGTGGCATAATGGCCGGACATCGGTGCGACGAGCAGGATTTTCGGGTCGCGTCCCTTGGGGATCACAGTTTGGCGTTCAAAATGCAGAAGGTCGCAGAACGGGCGATGCCAAACGATTTCTTCGCGCACATGCACCGTATTGCCATCCACGGTCGTCACCGGCAGATCAAAAGCCGGTTTGCCATACCGGCGCGTCAACCGCTCAAACACCTCGGCGAGCGCCGCCATGGAGCGCCCCGGCATGGTTTTTGTCCATGGATTCATCGGGTGGGTGTAAAAAAGACGAGTCGCATCAGCAAGGGCTCGCATCGGCTGCATTGCAGCATGGTTCAATTCGTAGAATTGATAATACATTGCGGACTGATCCCGTCATTTTGATGCCTCGCTGGAGGCAGGTCGTTAACGGTAACATGTTTCTGTTGCATTGCAACAAAAGACAGTATCGACCTTAGGGTTATGCCGTGACGTCAACCACTTACGGTTTCCTTGCAGTGCGGGATCGGAGTTTAGCCGTCTATGCCTTCAACAACGACCATCTCGGCATCCGCACAGGATTGGCGAATGGCGGCAGCAATTTGGTATTCGGGTGAATTGTAGCAATCGACTGCAGCCTGCAATGACGGGAATTCGATGATGACATTGCGGGCGCGAACCTCGCCTTCCAGCTTCTGGTAAGCGCCGCCGCGGGCAATAAACCTTGCGCCATATTTTTCAAATGCGGGTTTGGCGGCGGCAACATAATCGGGGTAGCGTGCGGCGTCGCGGATATCGACGCGGGCGATCCAGTAACCTTTGGCCATGATCAAGTTTTCCCGTTTGCTGCTTCTGATATTTCCAAAACAATGGCCCGCGCGACCGACACCATGTCGTGCGCACCGGAGATCGGGCGACCAACCACGAGATGGCTGGCTCCTGACCGGATCGCCTCGCGCGGTGTCATCACGCGCTTCTGGTCGCCCTTGTCCGCGCCTTGTGGCCGGATGCCGGGCGTCACAACTGCAAGGTCCGGACCCAATATTGCGCGCACTGCGCCTGCCTCTTGCGCCGAGCAGACAATACCGCCCATGCCCGCTTCGCGCGCCTGCAATGCACGGCGCAGAACCAGATCGCGCGGTGTGTCAGAGTATCCGGCCTCTTTCAAATCCTCGGCGTCCATCGAGGTCAGCACTGTAACGCCAAGCAGCGTCAGGGGCGAGCCTACTGCAGCTGCGACTGCCGCGCGCATGGCTTTCGGGTAGGCATGGAGCGTAAGCATCGTCACGCCCATTTTGGCGACATTTTCGACCGCTTTGGCAACCGTATTGTCAATGTCGAGCAGTTTCATATCCAGAAAAACCTTGCGGTCCTCGGCAACAAGCTCGCGCGCCAGATCAAGTCCCCCGGCAAATGCGAGTTGGTAACCGATCTTGTAAAAGGAAGCGGCATCACCGAGTGTTTCGATAATCTTCCTGGCTTCGCCAACCGTCGGCACGTCGAGTGCAACAATCATCCTGTCGCGGGCATGTTCATCCAATTTCATCTTGCCTTCTTTCCCGCTTCAAATGCCGCATGCTCCACCAGCGACCGAACCGTGCGTTCCAGATTTTGCCGCACCCGCTCGTCGAGAAAACGGTCCATACCGTCAAATGCTTCCTGCGCCTTTGGCACCGAACATTGTTCGGAGACAATTTGCAGCCCCATATGTGCAAGAACCGCACGCAGATGATTTATTGCGCGGATGCCAGCGAACGTGCCTGTTGACGATGAGGCGAGAGCAACAACTTTGGCCGCATACGGCTTCAGCGGCCGGTCACCATCGCGCGACACACGGCTGACCCAATCCAATACATTCTTCAAGAGGGGCGGGATGGAGCCGTTATATTCAGGCGTGGCGATAAACATGCCGTCATGGGCTGCAAACAGGCGTGCCAGCTTCATGACATTTTCAGGGATGCCTTTTTCACGCTCCAGATCCTCGTCCATCAGCGGCAGCGGATAATCGAGGAAGGAGATGCGCGTCACCTCTACCTCATGCTTTGCCAATTCGCGTAAAGCGGCGTCAGCGACCTTGCCACTCCAGGAACCGGTACGGTTGGACCCGTTGAATACAAGAATGCGTGGCGGCATGTGGCTTTCCAGATGAGCCAAACCTTTAGCTTGGCATTCGCCTGTATGTCCACAGGTGAGCCGGAGGAACATTGCGCAGGATAAAATCTGCCCGCCTCACTGCAAACGAACCAGATTCCGGGGGCACCGGCGATTTTGTACCATAAGTGACTTGAATAACCGGCCTCCCTGCTGGAATGCGGTCAAGCATGTCTTCCACATATTGGATGCGGGACGCCATTTTGAGGTTCAGCAACGGAATTGCAGAAACTACGCAATCAAAAATGGTCTCATTCGATTCGCCCAACACCTCATCCAATTCAAAAGCGCTACCCGTCAGGATCCGCACGCCCGGAAAATCGCATTTGAGGGCGTCGGCAAATTCGGATGCACACTCGACAGCATACAATTGATGCGGGGGCAGGCCACGATTGAGGATCGCCCGCGTGATCACGCCGGTGCCGTGGCCGATTTCAAGGACCGGCAAGCCCGAACCCATGTCAATCAGGCTGGCCATCGCCCGGCCGGTATGACGGCTGGTGGGAAATGGCGTGCCGACCGCCTTGGGTTGATCGAGCCAGCCTTTGAAGAAACGCAATTCATTCCCGAGCCTGTCGGCAACTATGTTTTTGATCACGTCAAGCAAAACATTTTTTCCCCATGACAAAAGAATATCCGTTTAGACGAACATAAATGATGATCTCAACGACAGGTTGGGCAACAACCCCGTTGATCCACAAGTTTCGTCGCGATAAGAGCAAAAAATGTCGCAACGATGACAGGGCAATGAAATGCCGTCGCGCTGAAATCAAATTTCGCGTTGCAATGAAAGATAAATTCAGCTGCTTCGGATTTTTATTGGCCGATCAGATGTCTGCCGAGTAGAGCCACAGGCGCGCGGGCGGAATGTTGCGCAAAACAAAATCATAGCGCTTGACGGTCCAGTGGCCTTTTTTGGCTGGAACCGGCGCAAACGGTCCGTAACTGAACTGGATCATCGGACGACCGGGCGACAGGCGGCCAAGGACATCCTTGATGAAATGCTCGCGCAGCGCGACGGGGAAATTAAGGAGCGGCAGCGCCGATACCGCGCAGTCGAATGTCGCTTTCGAGGCTTCGCCGAGCGTCTTGTCCAGATTGAACGCATCGCCTTCGATCACTTGCACATGCGGATAACGCAGGTGCAGTTCCGCCGCAAAGGCGTGGGAATATTCGACGGCGTACAGTTTTTCCGGTTTGATGCCCCGTTCAAGTATGGCCTTGGTGATCACGCCGGTTCCAGGTCCAAGTTCGATCACCGGCAGGTTTGAATGCGGGTCGGCGATCGAGGCCATACGCCGCGCCATGATCTGGCCCGTGGGCCAGACGGCACCGACGGTCTTCGGCTGATTGCGCATGCCATGCCAAAAACGCAATTCTTCAGAGAACCGGCTGCGGAATTGGCGAACGATGCCGTTGATCATGTCGCGCTTTCCTTTTTCGCCTGAACTTCGTGTGCGGGTTGGCATACGGTCGCTGCGACCGTCAAGGCAGCAGTGGCCCAGACCGTGCAACTTGGCAAGACATGGGGGCGCGCCTTTGCACAGGCGCGTCCGGCTCAACCTGATTTATTGGCCGAGCCCTTCAAAGAAATCCTTCATGCGCGAGAAGAAGCCGCTCGATTCCGGGCTGTTTTCCTTTGACGAGAGCTTCTCGAACTCCTCGAGCAGTTCGCGCTGTCGGCTTGTCAGGTTCTGCGGGGTTTCAATGTCGATCTGAATGTAAAGATCGCCCATTGCCGATTGGCGCAGCACCGGCATGCCTTTGCCCTTGAGGCGGAACTGGCGGCCATATTGCGTACCTTCAGGCACTTTGACCCGCGTTTGAGTGCCGTCCAGCGTGGCGACTTCAAACTGGCCGCCAAGCGATGCGGTGGTCATTGAAATCGGCACCTTGCAATAGAGGTCGGCACCATCGCGCTGGAAAAACTGATGCGGCTTGATCGAGATGAATATGTAGAGATCGCCAGCCGGGCCGCCGCGTGAACCGGCTTCGCCTTCACCGGCAAGGCGGATGCGGGTGCCGTCTTCGATGCCCGCCGGAATGTTGACGGAGAGCGAGCGTTCCTGATTGATACGACCCTGACCGGAGCACTTGGTGCAGGGGTCCTTGATGATGGTGCCGCGGCCATTGCAAGTCGGGCAAGCCCGCTCGACCGAAAAGAAGCCTTGTGAGGCGCGAACACGACCCGCGCCGTTGCAGGTGCCGCAGGTCGTCGGCTGGGTGCCCGGCTTGGCGCCGGTGCCAGAGCATACGTCGCAAGCGATTGAGGATGGCACGCGCACTTGCGCTGTCTTGCCCGCATAGGCTTCCTCAAGGGTGATTTCCATATTGAAGCGCAGATCAGCGCCGCGTTCGCGGCCGTTTGGTGCGCGGCGGCCGCGCCCGCCCATCATCTCGCCGAATATATCTTCAAAAATGTCGGCAAAACCACCAGCGCCGCCAAAGCCGCCCTGCCCGCCGCCACCGCCATTTTCGAAAGCAGCATGGCCAAAGCGATCATATGCCGCCCGCTTTTGCGGATCACGCAACGTCTCGTAAGCCTCGTTCAATTCCTTGAACTTTCCTTCGGCAGAAGCATCCCCCTGATTGCGGTCGGGATGATATTGCATGGCGAGCTTGCGATAAGCTGATTTCAGCTCTTTTTCGTCAGCCGATTTGGCAACGCCGAGTGTATCGTAAAAGTCAGCCTTCATAGGGCGAAAATCCCGCAAATCTTAAGGGCACCAGATATGCGCCGCGCTTCGCGGCTATTTAAGTGCTGTTGCGCGCCATTGCCATAGGCAGTGGTCAAAAGTCAAAGGTTTGCGGACTGGTTTTGTTTGCAAGCATCACGCCTTGTTCTTGTAGTAGACATCAAGGAACACAGCGAGCATCAGAACCACGCCCTTGATAACCTGCTGCCAGTCAATGCCGATGCCCATGATCGACATGCCATTGTTCATCACACCCATGATGAAAGCGCCAATGACGGCGCCGATCACCTTGCCAACGCCGCCGGTGGTCGCCGCGCCGCCGATGAAACAGGCGGCAATGACGTCAAGCTCGAAGCCCAGACCCGCCTTTGGCGTGGACACATTGAGACGGGCAGCAAAGATCAGCCCGGCAAGTGCCGCCAGCGCACCCATGATGACGAAGGTCAAAAACGTCAGACGCTCCGTGTTGATGCCAGAGAGCTTTGTCGCCTTTTCATTGCCACCAAGCGCATAGATCCGGCGGCCAAATGTCGTGCTGGTGGTCAAGAATACAAACAGCGCGATCAGCGCAAACATGACAATCAGCACGTTCGGCAAGCCTTTGTAGCGCGCCATCAAGAACGAGAAACCGAGGAAGGCCACGGCGATCAACACGTTGCGGCCATAAAAAATCAGATCCGGCTCCTCAGCAAGGCCATGTTCCAACTGGTTGCGGCGTTCCTTGAAGTTGAAATAGATGATGAGGGCGGTCGTCGCAGCACCAATCACAAGCGCCAGAATGTTGAACGGCTGGCCACCCATCGTGCCGTTGAAAATGTCAGGAACGAAACCGGAAGAGAGCAGCTGAAAGCTCTTCGGAAACGGGCCTACCGATGCCCCGCCAAGGACGGCAAGCGCCAATCCCTTGAAAATCAACATGCCAGCCAATGTGACGATAAACGCCGGGATTTTGTAATAGGCGGTGAAATAGCCCTGAACGCCGCCGATCACCCCACCCAGCGCGATACACAGGAGTACGGAGGTAAAGACATCGACCTTATAATTCACCATCAAGACGGCCGCGACCGCTCCGACAAACCCGGAGACCGATCCGACCGACAGGTCGATGTGTCCGGCAACGATGATCAAAAGCATGCCCAGCGCCATGATGACGATGTAACTGTTCTGCAATATCAAATTGGTCATATTGACCGGCTTGAACAGCGTGCCGTCCGTCGTGAACTGGAAAAAAACCATGATGGCCAGAAGCGACAACAAAAGCGCATAGTCGCGGATGTTGGCTTTGACGAAGCGCATGAAGTCAGGCTTGGCCTGTGTTTCGACGGATGTCTGGCTCATGTCAGTCTTCCCATGATTTCATGATCGCGCGCATGATTTTTTCCTGCGTCGCTTCCTTGGTCGGCATTTGCGCAACAAAGCGCCCTTCATTCATCACATAGATGCGGTCAGAGATGCCAAGCAGTTCGGGCATTTCCGATGAGATGACAATGACGGCTTTGCCCTGCGCGGCCAATTGATTGATAATGCCGTAAATTTCATACTTCGCGCCCACATCTATACCGCGGGTCGGTTCATCCAGAATGAGAATATCCGGACCGGAAAACAGCCATTTGGCCAAAACCACCTTTTGCTGGTTGCCGCCGGACAGGTTGACGGTTGTCTGGAACACGCCCGAGGAGCGGATGGCCAGTTCCTTGCGGTATTTGTTGGCGACCGACAATTCCTTCAGGTCGTCAATGACCATATTGTTAGAGACGCCGTCGAGATTGGCCAGCGTCACATTGTGCTTGATGTGATCAATCAACACGAGGCCGTAGGTTTTGCGGTCTTCCGTGGCATAGGCCATGCCCGCCTTCATCGCTTTCGGAATAGTCGAAACGTCGGCAACCTTGCCGTGGATTTTAACTTCGCCGCTGATTTTCTGCCCCCAGGCCCGGCCAAACAGCGACATGGCAAGTTCGGTACGGCCAGAGCCCATCAGGCCCGCAATTCCAACGACTTCACCGGCGCGCACGTTCAGAGACACATTTTTGATCACATGCCGGTCGGCGTGAAGCGGGTGATGGCAGTTCCAGTCTTTCACCTCGAGAACCGGCTCACCAATGTGCGGCACGCGCGGTGGAAAGCGGTCGGTCAATTCGCGACCGACCATCGCCTTGATGATGCGGTCTTCGTCCACCGTTCCGCTTTTCACATCCAACAGATCAACCGTCTTGCCGTCACGAATGACCGTGATGTGGTCTGCCACCTTCATCACTTCATTCAGTTTGTGGGTGATGAGGATTGAGGAAATGCCTTGCGCTTTAAATCCGTTGAGGAGTTCGAGCAACGCGTTTGAATCATGTTCGTTCAGTGATGATGTCGGCTCATCCAGAATGAGGAGCTTCACCTTCTTGTTCAGCGCCTTGGCGATTTCCACCAACTGCTGCTTGCCGGTGCCGATGTTGGTGATCAGCGTGTTCGGATGTTCCTTCAACCCGACCTTGTCGAGAAGCGCCTTGGTGCGCGCAAAAGCTTCGTACCAGTTGATCACGCCGTGTTTTGCCGTTTCATGGCCAAGGAAAATGTTTTCGGCAATCGACAAAAGCGGCACCAGCGCCAGTTCCTGGTGGATGATGATGATGCCGATGTCTTCGCTGTTGGAGATGGCAGCGAACTTACGCTCCTGACCCTCAAAAACAATATCGCCGGAGTAGGTGCCATGCGGATAGACGCCGGACAAAACCTTCATGAGCGTTGACTTGCCTGCGCCGTTTTCGCCAACGACAGCATGAATTTCGCCCGGATAGACAGTCAGCTGCACATCTTTCAGCGCATTGACGCCCGGAAAAGTCTTGGTGATGCCCCGCATTTCGAGGATCGGTTGCATGTGTTTCCTCGCCTCCCCGCAAGCGCCAATACAATTGTGCGCCTGGGTTTCTCCCGTCTGTCAGCTAAGCGAAAAAAAGCGGGCCCCGCAAGAGCGAGGCCCGCCATAAAGACCAGATTAATTATCGATCTGATCCTGCGTCAGATAACCTGAGTCGACCAATTGCTTCTTGATGTCGTCTTTACCGACCGCATATGGCGTAAGCAGGTAGGATGGAACGACCTTCACACCATTGTTGTAGGTCTTGGTGTCATTGATTTCCGGTTCCTTGCCCTGCAACACGGCATCGACCATTTTTGCGGTGACCTTGGCCAGTTCGCGCGTATCCTTGAACACGGTCGAATACTGCTCGCCTGCAATCATGCCCTTGACGGACGGAAGTTCCGCGTCCTGACCGGTGACGATCGGCATTTCCGCGCCCGGCGCATAACCGACGCCTTTGAGCGAAGAGATAATGCCGCGCGACAGGCCATCATATGGTGCCAGAACGCCGTTGACCTTCTTGTCGGAATAGTTGGCCGACAGGAGGTTATCCATGCGGGCCTGCGCGACAGCGCCGTCCCAACGCAACGTGCCGACCTTGTCCATGCCCATTTGGCCGGACACGATGACGATGTCTTTCG
>JANMEX010000209.1:0-2588 GCA_031377485.1 Phyllobacteriaceae bacterium | reverse complement strand
CAAGCTTGTAGCACGTTTCGCCAAGGACGAGTCCGGCGCAACCGCAATCGAATACGGCCTGATCGCCGCCCTCATCGCAGTCGCCATCATTGCAGGCGCCGGCGTTCTCGGCACCGCGATCAACGACAAGTTCGTTTACATCCAGGGCAAGGTCGCTGCTGCCAAGTAATCGGCTGCCAAGTAATTGGCTGCCAAGTAATCGGCGCAGACCTTACCGCCTGAAAAGGCAACAAAGCCGTCCGTCAGATATGACGGGCGGCTTTTTCAATAAGTTGATGTCCGCTTTCATCAAGGTTTAATGTCATTCAGCTAGACTGACCTCACAAGAGGAGTTCCTACATGCTCGTAGCTGCAATATTGGTAATTTTCCCGTTTGCCATGGCACATGCGGCCGTGTCTGACATGATGTCTATGACGATTGCCAACCGCGTTTCATTGCTGCTGGTCGCATCGTTTCTGGTATTGGCACCAATGACGGGCATGCCACTGCCACAAATCGGCAATCATGTTTTGGCACTTGGCGTCGTTCTGTCCGTTTGTTTTGGTTTCTTTGCGATGGGCGTCATGGGCGGCGGAGATGCAAAACTGATGGCATCCACATCGCTGTGGTTCGGGTTTAACCTGGATTTGATGACCTACCTTTTGGTAGCATCGGCGCTCGGTGGCGTCCTGACAATTGCGATATTGAATTTCAGACGGTCAAACGTGACAGTCGTGGCGGGTCAAGTTGATTTCTTGCGCCGCATTGCTGATCCGAAAGAAAAAATACCTTATGGAATTGCACTTGGAACCGCCGGATTGCTTCTCTATCCCGACACGCCATTGATGCTTTGGGCGCTGGCGCAAATGGCTGGAAACTGACGCAAGTCGACATTTATGTAAATGAAATCAAGGCCGGTCAACAGATCGGCCTTTTTGTTATCCGGAATTCTCCAAGCACGTTTCAAGTCAATAATCGAATAAAACTTACCTAAAATTAATCACAAATCCTATCGGTTCATTAACCATAATTACACGATTGCCGCCCATGTTGGGTCACGAGTGAAAATCCCTCGATCTTGAGGTTGGGCAATGAAATCGACGCGTTTAGTGGTTTTGGGTGTGGCAATGGCGGCAGCTGGCGGGGCTGGCTATCTAGCCATGAACATGAAGCCTCAGCAGCAAATCGTTCAGACTGAGGCAGCTCCGGCAGCGCCGCAGATTGAAATTGACCAGGTTTTGGTTGCCAACGAAGAAATCCCGGTTGGCGGCGTGCTTGATGCACAGTTGCGCTGGCAGGAATGGCCGAAAGCAGGAATAACAGAAGGGTTCATCACCCAGTCAACCAAGCCGACTGCGATGGATGATCTCAAAGGGTCTGTTGCCCGTGTTGTGATTCTGCCAGGCGAGCCTATTCGTGATGTGAAGCTTGTCGGCAAAGATCAAAGCCTGATGTCGTCGATATTGCCATCCGGCAAACGAGCAATCGCCGTGGAAATCACGGCTGATACCTCTGCAGGCGGCTTCATACTTCCAAATGACTATGTTGACGTGATCATGACGCGCCGCGCGACTAACATTTCCGGTGGCGAATCGTTTGTCACCGAAACAATTCTTTCCAACATCCGCGTTCTGGCAATCGATCAAACCATCCGTGAAGACGAAGAAGGTCGCAAGGTAAAGGTCGGTCAAACGGCAACCTTGGAATTGACACCCAGTCAGTCGGAAATCGTGACCGTTGCGCAGCAAATGGCTGACCGGCTGGCGCTTGCCTTGCGCTCAACCGCTGACGCCCGTGAAGCGGCAACACCGGGCTCGGAATATCTGGTCAACGGCAGGGGCAAGAGTGGCACCGTCAAAATGATAAAGTCGGGCGAAATCACTGTAATCGGATCTGATACCGGAGCATCAAAATGAGCGTGACCCACAGCAAAACAACTCGTCAGGTCACGCCTAGCTCTGCACCGGGCAAATTCCGTTTCGGCAGCCTTGTGGCACTTTCGATCCTGACACCGCTGGCCCTTGCTTGTTCAACAAGCCTGAACACGATTGGCGCTGCAAATGCAGCCAGCGCCGTCACCCAGATCGGTTCCAAGACACAAAACGTCAAACTCGGATTGAACAAGTCGGTTGTCATCGATTTGCCGAAAGACGCTTATGATATTCTGGTCGCCAACCCCGGCGTTGCAGACGCCGTATCGCGCACCGCACGCCGCATCTATATTTTCGGCAAGCAGGTCGGCAACACCAACATTTTCGTGTTCGGACCGAATGGCGAGCAGATAGCGTCCATCGACCTGACCATCGAGCGCGATGTCGCCGGGCTTGATTCCTATCTGGCCCGCTTCATTGAAGACTCGGACATCAAGGCCGAGATCATCAACGACAACGTGGTCCTGACCGGAACTGTCCAGACACCGCAGGATGCTGCACGCGCTGTAGCACTTGCGGAAATATTTGTGACCGGCGGCGAGGCGACAACAGGCGCTTTCAATACCAGCACATCATCGAGCGGCAACAGCTCGATCGTCATCGGCGGCACGCAGGAAGACCGGCGGACATCGAAGATCGTCAACCTCATCAAGATCCTTGGCGACGATCAGGTCACG
>JANMEX010000300.1:0-2570 GCA_031377485.1 Phyllobacteriaceae bacterium | reverse complement strand
GAGTCATTGACATAAATGTCATATAGATTGCGGTTGGTCTGCATCTGCGTCTGCACTGCCTGCACGACTTCGCCTTCACCGAGGATCTGGTGATTTACCTTGATGCCGGTGATTTCTTCAAATGCCTTTGCAAGCACGCTGGATTCATAACCATGTGTCGGAATGCCTTCCGAGAGCGCATTGATTTCCATGCCCTTGAACGGTTCAGCGGCTTTGATGAACCACTGCATTTCCTTCAGCTGATCTTCCTTCGACAGGGTCGAAGGCTGGAATTCGCTGTCAATCCACTTTTGAGCTGCGGCCTCATCGGCCCATGCTGATCCGGTAGCAGCAAACAGCGCAATGGCTGCCGCCGACACCAAAAGGTGCCTTCTCATGGGTGTACTCCTCCGTTGCGTATCTCGCCAGACTGGTTTCGGCATTCTCCCGATGCCATCCGGGTGTTCCGGATATCAAAAACTTGAAACGAAAACGAAAGAACGTCAAGTGAATATTTTCGCGCGTTGTGCAGTGCAATATTTTCATATGCGCTTGCCATTTTCGATTTTTATGACAAATATGAAAAAAAACGAAAATACTGACGGATTCATGCCTTGGAACCACTTCATCCCCGCCTGACGGATATCCTTGAACTTGCACGCCAGCGCGGGCGGGTGGATGTTGAGTGGTTGTCTGCTCATTTCGACGTGACACCACAGACGATTCGAAAAGATCTCAATGACTTGTGCGACAGGCAGTTGCTGCACAGGGTGCATGGGGGTGCCGTCTTTCAATCGGGTGTAACAAATTTCGCTTATGATGCACGCCGCACATTGGCGGCAGACAGCAAGCAGATCATCGGCCAATCGGCAGCGCAGCTTATCCCTGACAACTCCTCCGTAATTCTCAACATCGGTACGACGACAGAGCAGGTGGCGCTGGCGCTGCGGCGGCATCAGGGCTTGATGGTGATTACCAACAATATCAATGTTGCCAATATTCTTCGCGATGCGCCATCGGCAGAGGTGGTGATTGCGGGCGGAGTGGTGCGCCACTCCGATGGCGGCATCATGGGCGAGGCGACCGTCGATTTCATCAAACAGTTCAAAGTGGACTTTGCCGTCATCGGCGCCTCGGCGATCGACAAGGATGGCACGATCCTTGACTATGACTTCCGCGAAGTGAAGGTCTCACAAGCAATCATCGCCCATGCGCGAAAGACCATTCTTGTTGCCGACAATTTGAAATTTGAACGATCAGCGCCGGTGCGCATTGCCGATTTTTCAATGATCGACGTGTTTGTCACCGATATTGCGCCGACACATGAAATTATCGAAATCTGCCGCGCCAACGAGGTCGAATTGATTGTGGCCGACAAGACAGCCGGAGTGCGCGCGGCATGAGCGAAATTGTGTATGACCTTTTCGTCGTGGGGGGCGGGATCAATGGTTGCGGTATTGCGCGGGATGCGCAGGGGCGCGGCTATTCGGTATTTCTGGCGGAAATGAATGATCTGGCGTCTGGAACTTCGCGTGCAGCGACAAAGCTCATTCATGGCGGTCTGCGCTATCTTGAGCATTATGAGTTCCGTCTGGTACGCGAATCATTGATGGAACGGGAAGTCCTTTGGGGAAACGCGCCGCACATCATTTGGCCGCTGCGTTTTGTTTTGCCGCATCACAAGGGCTTGCGTCCTGCCTGGTTCTTGCGTCTGGGATTGTTCATTTATGATCATCTTGGCGGGCGCAAACTTTTGCCTGCGACCAAGACCATTGACATGCGGACCGATGTTTCAGGTCAGCCGTTGAAACCGCTGTTTTCCAAAGGGTTTGAATATTCAGATTGCTGGGTCGATGACGCCCGCATGGTGGTTCTGAACGCCATGGATGCTGCCGGGCGGGGCGCCGTGATCCGTACACGCACAAAGGTCGTCAGCGCACGGCGCGAGAACGGTATCTGGGCCGTCACCCTCAATTGCGATGGTCAAAGCGAGACAGTTTACGCCCGGATGCTGGTCAATGCCGCAGGACCGTGGGTCGATCAGGTGATCGGGCAAGCGCTTGGCAAAAACAATGCACACAACGTTCGTCTGGTTCAGGGCAGCCACATCATCGTTCCAAAAATTTTCGAGCATGACCGCTGCTATATTTTCCAAAACGCGGACAACCGGATTATTTTTGCCATTCCCTATGAGCGCGACTATACGCTGATTGGAACCACTGATCAGGACTATCCGGGCAACCCGGCCAATGTCGAAATATCGAAGGCAGAGATCGACTATTTGTGCGGCGCGGCGTCTGAATATTTTGCAAAACCGGTTTTGCCCACAGATGTTGTCTGGACCTATTCGGGCGTTCGGCCGCTGTTTGATGACGGCGCATCAAAGGCGCAGGAGGCGACGCGCGACTATGTGCTGAAGGTGGATGGCACGGCCAGCGAAGGCGCTGTACTGAATATTTTCGGAGGCAAGATAACCACATATCGCCGCCTTTCCGAGCATGTTCTGGAAAAAATAGAAGAGGTGCTTGGAGCAAAGCGTGGCACCTGGACACGCGTGGCACCCTTGCCCGGTGGCGATTTTCCGGCGAAGG
>JANMEX010000128.1:0-2646 GCA_031377485.1 Phyllobacteriaceae bacterium | reverse complement strand
TCGCAGCGGTCGGTTACCGAAACGCGCAAGTATGAGACATGCCGCCCGAACGGGTCGATGAGCGGTTCAGGCTTTACGGCCAAGGCAATCGTGTTTTCCATTTGCTCTATGTCGGACTGAAGGCGCGTTCCGTCAAGCAGGATCAGCTTGAAGCGGCGAAGGATTACACCTAAGCACGAGGAAACAATCATTTTCTGAGGTGAAACATGTCTGATTCCGGGACTGGTACCAAACCTTGGCCGAGCGAATTGCGCGTTTCACCGGACAAGCGGACGCTGACCGTCACGTTTGAAGCCGGAGACAGCCATTCATTCAGTGCCGAAATGCTGCGCGTCATGTCGCCCTCGGCCGAAGTCCAAGGGCATTCGCCCGATCAGCGGGTGACCGTGCCGAACAAGGCCAATGTCTCGATCAAGCAACTGCTTCCCGTTGGCAATTATGCCATCCGCATCGTGTTTGATGACGGCCACGATTCAGGCCTGTTCACATGGGTCTATCTGGCGGAACTCGGGGCAAACAAGGATGCCAAGTGGCAGGCCTACCTTGTTGAATTGAAAGAAAAAGGCATGAGCCGGGGCGGACATTTGCACTGAAAAACGATCATTCGCTTTTCAGAATCTCGACCATCTTCATCATTTGCTTGCCAACCAGATCGCATTGCTCCGGCGTTGATGCTGCCATCGCCTTGTCAATCAGGCCCGAATAGAGCGCAAGCGCCTGCATCAACAGCTTGGTGCCTTCGCCCGTTAAGATCAGCCGCTGGATCCGCTTGTCCTTGGCGTCACCTTCGCGGGTGACAAGGCCGCGCTTGGCCAATTCCGGCATCAGCATGGTGATGTTGGACCGGCCGACGATCAGGCGTTCGGCCAGTTCCTGCTGTGACAGGCCTGGGTGGCGGTGGATGTTCATCATCATGTCAAGCTGCGCCGGCTTCAGCTCAAGCGGTTTCAGCGCCTCGCCAATCGCGCGCTCAACCACATGCGCAGCCTTCGCCACGGCAACCCAGTTGCGGAAACGCGGATTGTCCCACGGCAGATTGGATGTTTCTGGCTCTTGCATTTTGTTCATGATTGAACAATATTGTTCATAGTTGAACGATTCCGGAGTGTGAAGATGTCAATTTCAAAGCAGCAAGTCATACGTGCGGTTCTGGGTCAAGGCGGGCGCGTTTTTCCCGGTTTGGCGGGGCGCTTGGCATTTTCGCTTTTTTGCCGAACAGATGATCCGAAAAAGCCCGGAAAGAACGAGCAGGCAGCAATGGATCGGGCATCGCCGCGGATGGCAGAAGCACGCAAACATGCGTTGAAAGTATCCAAAGGCTGCGTTGTTGCGCACCAGTTTCGTGCCAGCCGCGATGTGCCGTCCATGGGCAGGGCGTTGGTCATACATGGATGGCGCTCGCGCACTGATTTCATGGCGCGGATGATTGTCAGTTTGACTGCCGCCGGATGGGATGTGGTTGGCCTTGACTTGCCTGGCCACGGACTTTCGGCCGGGCGATCGCTCAACGTGAAGCTTGGTGTTGAAGCGGTGCACGCCGCGTCAACATGGCTTGGGCCGTTTGATACTGTCATCGGCCATTCGTTTGGTGGCGTGGTCGCAGTCAATGCAGCTGTTGGTGGAATCAAAGGATACGCACCGGTGCCTTTCGGGCGGATTGCGGTAATCGCCTCTCCCAATTCGATGCCGGAGATGTTTGAAGGCGTCGGTCAATATTTTGGCTTGGGCAAACAGGCACAGGCGGCAATGGAGCAGCGCATCCATAAGGTCGCGGGTTTTCCGGTTGGCAGTTTTGTTCTCAGTGAACAACTGAAGCGTTTTGACGGGGATGTGCTTGTCATCCATGCGCCCGATGACCGAGAGGTGGCGTTTGACAATGGTCAGGCAATGGAAAAGGCTGGCTCGCATGTGACGTTGCTGCCAATGCCCGGTCTTGGGCATCGGCGGATTATTGCGGATGAAAAGGTATTTGAAGCGCTTAAGCAGTTTGGATCGTCAAAGTTTTCTGCAGCCGCATGATTTGACTTTAGAGCCGTTCACCGTTTCTTCGAATCGCTGATCGGCTCTAACTCTTTGTTTTGTCGCATTTTCCTTAAACGTTTGATGTTCCATCAAACTTGGAAATGCTTTAGCGTCGCACGACTACCTTGGTGCCGACGTCTGCGCGTCCGTATAGGTCAACCACATCTTCGTTGGCCATGCGAATGCAGCCCGAAGACATGGCTTGACCAATTGTCCAAGGCTGGTTGGTGCCGTGAATGCGGAATATGCGACCGCCGATATACATGGCGCGTGCGCCAAGCGGATTGTCCGGACCGCCGGCTTGGTAGGCTGGCAAGATGCGGCCTGTTTCGCGCTTCACGCGTTCACGCATGACAGCCGGCGGGGTCCAGCCCGGCCATTCGGCCTTACGCGAAATCCGGTCTGTGCCCGCCCATTCAAAACCTTCGCGCCCGACACCGACGGCATACTGGATCGCCTTGCCATCGCCGAGCGTATAGTAAAGGCGCCGCTCAGAGGTTTCGATGACGATCGTATCGGCAGCAACGGACGGGTCGTATTTCACCTTTTTGCGCGGAATCGGTGATTTGTCGGAGCGGTAGTGGCCGTGCTGGATGCGCGGCTGTCCTGCCATGAAGAATTTTT
>JANMEX010000113.1:0-3707 GCA_031377485.1 Phyllobacteriaceae bacterium | reverse complement strand
GCTGCGGTGACGCCCCATTTGCCTTTGCGCAGGATGCTTTGCACTTGCGGCAACAGGTAGAAGTCGACGTCCAACTTCTTGTAACCCCAATCTTTTTGCAGCGCGACGATCAGCCTGTCCATGTCGCCGAGCGGCTTGTGCATGTCAGGTTCTTCAACCTCGACATAGCAAAGATGAACCGATGGATTGCGGGCAATGACGCGGTCGCCGACAGCCTTGCGGATCACCTGCGCGTTGACGACGGTATCCTGTGGCACGTCAATGACGAGATCGCCTTCGATTGTTGCCGAGCAGGAGAGGCGGCGGTTTGGCGCGATCTCGCGCACTTCCGCATAACGCAATTCTTTAGGGCCGCGCGCGGAAATATGATCATTCGACGAGACAATCTTGTGCTTGGCAAAATTGCCTTCCTGCACTTCAACCTGGCAACGCCCGCACGTCGCGCGTCCGCCGCAAACGCTTTCCACATAAACGCCAAGCTGGCGCGCGGCTTCCAGTACTGCCGTGCCTTTTGGGAAACGTCCGCGCTTGCCGGACGGCATGAACAGGACGAGCGGATCGGACGGAATGCTCATGCTGACAATGCTTTCATTTTCGTGTCTCGATTTAAGGATACATTCGCATCAATGAGCGATACTGCGCCGGTGATGGAGGCCGCCATGCCGGACATAATCCTCAGTGCCTTGTTTTCAAGTTTCTTTATCGTGCGGTCGATCAAAGGGCCATGGATGCGCAACCCGCAATATCTGGCGGTCAGCATTTTCGGGTCCGCGACAGCCATGCTTATGCTGAATGCGTTGTCTCCCGGTGCAGCCGATGAGTTCATTGCCGGAAACGGCGCGGCGTTTGCCGGGGCATATTTAAGCATCATGGCGTTTGATATGGCCACGGGGCTTGTATAGGTCGGTTTGCTTGCGGAAGCGCTCATTTTGCGCCCCGTTTTGCGAGCCGTTTGGCGTTTGATCTGACTTTTACCCGGGCCGGTTTCAGCGCAGCTGAAGCAATTGCGTCTGCAGCTTTCATGGCGTCCGGCATTTTGCCAAAAGCCAATCCCGTCCAAGCGCTCATCATCTGTGTCGCCATCTCAGCTTGGGCGGCGAAAAAACCGTCAGCCGCAGCTTTGGTTTTCTCTGCCACCATGCGGCTGTCTTCGGCCGTGTCCGCAGCATTTCTCAGGGCGTCCGGCAACATCATGCGGGACATCCGCTGTGCAATCACCAGCGGGGCGAACAGTCCGATTTCAGTCATGGCCGCCTTGGTTTTTTTCATCTGCTCTTATGCACCCACCCGCGCGGCGCGACCACCTCGACGACCACCGGCTGATGGCGCGGCAGTTGGCGCAGGCGCTGCGCCGGCGGCAGTTGGCGCATAATCACGGTAAGTTTTGATCCACTGTTCACAAGATGGGTCGGTTCCGTTGAGCACATTTGCGGCACGTACGGCTTCCATTTCCTGCGGGCGGCAGGGGTTCATGATGGCCGAGGTCATGCCTGCGCCAATCACCATCGGGATGAACCCCGCGTTGATGCCATGGCGATGGGGCAGACCAAAGGAGATGTTGGACAGGCCGCAAGTGGTGTTGACCTTCAGCTCATTGCGAAGCCGGTAAAGCAGCGCAAATACCTGACGTCCGGCATCGCCCAATGCACCAATCGGCATCACCAGCGGGTCCACTACAATGTCATGCGGCTTGATGCCGTAATCCATGGCGCGCTCGACAATCTTCTTGGCAACGGCGAAGCGCACGTCGGGGTCCATCGAAATACCGGTTTCATCATTGGAGATGGCAACGACCGGCACGTCATATTTCTTGCAGAGCGGCAGGATGGCTTCGAGCTTTTCTTCTTCGCCGGTCACGGAGTTGACCAGCGGGCGGCCCTTGGCGACTTTCAGCGCGGCTTCGATGGCAGCAGACACGGAGCTGTCGATCGAGAGTGGCACATCGACAAGGCCCTGAACGATCTGCATGGTCTGGACGAGAAGGCCGGGTTCAGTCTCGTTCGGGTTGACCGAAGTTACACCCGCGTTCACGTCCAGCATTGTGGCACCGGCCGCAACCTGTTCGAGCGCGTCACGGATAACGGTCTCGAAATTGCCGGCCTGCATTTCCGCTGCCAGCTTCTTGCGGCCAGTCGGGTTGATGCGCTCGCCAATCACGCAGAATGGCTGGTCAAAGCCGATGATGATTTCGCGGGTTGCCGAGGCGACGATGGTGCGGGTCATGGAAGTTCTCCGAAATGATATAAAGACTTCTTTATATGGTTATGCGATTGCCATCAATCGCAAATTGACAGGTTCAATCCGCATGTACGGCTTTGGCATTCATGTTTTCCGGCGATACGGCGGCTCTGTCCCGCAGTTCGCCCAGACGTTCAATGACCTGCGCTTCATCCTGGCGCCGCTCACGCTTCCACGGTTGGCGACCCTTGAGAATGCCCGATTCGTGGACGATCTCGGCGACATATTCTTCCTGCCGGTATGCCATGACATGAACGCCGTGGACGCCTTCGATTTCCTTGACCTCATTGATGATGTCAATGCAAAGGCGCTTTCCTTCGGCCTTCTGATCAGCCGCGCCTTCAATCCGCTTGATGATTTCATCCGGGATATGAATGCCCGGTACGTTGGAGCGCATCCAGCGGGCGGTTTTGGCCGAGGCGAGCGGGCCGACGCCGACAAGAATATGGCACTGTTCCTGCAGCCCCATGTCGCGCACGCGCTTCATGAACTCGCGAAACAGCGGCACATCATAGCAATATTGGCTCTGAACGAACTGTGCGCCGGCGCGGATTTTCTTGGCAAAATGCAGCGGGCGGAAATCGAACGGCGGCACGAACGGATTGATCGCCGCGCCGAGGAAAACAGCTGGCGGCGTGGTCAGTTTGCGGCCCGAAAGAAACTTGCCTTCATCGCGCATGATCTTGATGGTTTCCAATAGCGACATGGAATCCAGATCAAACACCGGCTTGGCGCCCGGTTGGTCGCCGCCCTGAACGCCGTCGCCGGTCAGGCATAAAATATTCTGCACACCCATCGCCGATGCGCCAAGCACATCGCCCTGTATGGCGATGCGGTTCTTGTCGCGGCAGGCGATCTGCATGATCGGGGCATAGCCCATGCGGGTGAGCAGGGCGCAGATACCGACCGACGACATGTGGCAGTTTGCGCCCGAAGCATCGACGGCGTTGATGCCATCCACCCAGCCGTCGAAAATGGCGGCGCGTTCGTAAACTTCGTTCGGATTGGCGCTGTCCGGCGGGTTGAGTTCGGCAGTGACGGCAAACTCGCCGCGGCGCAAGACGCGCTCCAGCCGGCCGCGGGACGAGTGGCCCGGCAACGGATCGAGCGGCAGGCTTGGATCGACAGGATGGACATCTGCAATCATGACGGTGACTTTTCTTCAGCGGCCTTGCGGGTAACGCGCAGCCAGGAGGACGTGTCGCGCAATGCCTGGCTGACCGGCTTTTGTATGTCGAGGATTTTGTCGCCGCCCTCCATGTTGCGCGAGCCTTCCCATGCCTTGACCCAAACGCAGGGCATGTCGGGAATGACTTCGCAATTGCCATTGGCGCGCACACCACCGCATGGACCATTGCGCAACTGTTTCGGGCAGTTCATCGGGCAGGACATGCCGGTGGACGAGAGGATGCACTGACCGCACATTCGGCAATCGAACATAAAGCCCTTGACGCCCTTTTCCAAGGTTG
>JANMEX010000092.1:0-4389 GCA_031377485.1 Phyllobacteriaceae bacterium | reverse complement strand
TGTTTTGACCTGAAGGGTGGCAAGCAGGCAGCATTTGCATTCGAGAACGCACTGCGGATCATCCGTATTTCCAATAATCTTGGCGACTCCAAAAGCTTGATCACCCACCCCGCAACGACAACCCACAAGAATTTGAGCGATGAAGCCCGCGATGAACTTGGGATAGTCGGCGGGACCTTACGTGTCTCGCTGGGTTTGGAAGATGGCGATGATTTGATTGAAGATGTTGCGGACGCGCTGAAAGCTGCAACAATGAAAAGCTGAGTTGTTGGTCTGGCAAAAATTTGCCAGAGCAGTTTAATCTGTGGAGCGCCATGATGCATGAATCTGCATTGGACAAATTTGGTGTTTTTATCTCCACTTATCTTGAGCGCTACCATGGCATACCACTTTCGATATTGGACATCGGTAGCTGCGACATAGGCGGCGATGGGGAAAGGGCTTCGAATCATCGTGCGCCAATTATTGCCCATGGTTGGAAGTACCTCGGCCTCGATATCGAGAACGGCCCCAACGTCGATCTTGTAGTCAAGAATTCCTATCACTATGCCGAGATTGATGATTGCAGCCACGACGTCGTCTTATGCAGTCAAGTTCTTGAGCACGCGCGATATCCTTGGCTTTTGGTTTCGGAAATTGCGCGCGTTCTAAAGCCTAACGGCCTTGCATTTCTGATTGCTCCGAGCAGCGGGCATGTGCATCGGTATCCGGAGGATTGCTACCGGTATTATCCTGATGGTCTTTCAGCACTGGGAGAAGCGGCTGGACTTGTCGTTATCGATTCGCATGTTCAAAACCGGCCAGTGTATCGCAACAACATTTGGCTTGACGCGACTGCGGTTTTGCAAAAGCCGGTTTTGCCTCCTGAACTAGAAGGCAGAATGCAGGCGAGACGTCACTTGGCGCGCCTTTCGGCAGAAGCCGAACTCACGCCAAAAGATTTGGAAGCCGTAAACTTTGTTGCACCGGCGTCCACGCTTGCACCGTTTGAGCGCCTGGAGCCCAGTCTTTTACGGGGCGCTTTTGCCCAGCGCGACGAGGAACTGGCGAAACGGTTCGATCCCCTGCGACGGCTTGAAGATGTGCGGCGGCATTTTTCGAAAGCGCTCAAGGCTTTGACCCGCCCGCTGTAAGAGGTCTTGTTGCCAGTGTTTGACCAAGTGGACTGCAGCCAGTCCAGCTTTCGTTGCTTCTGAAATTTGGATCTCAGCAGCTAAAACATCGGGGTTCAAATGAGATTGTGTGAGCTTATCCTTTTGCGCACTTGTTGTGTTGGTCAACGCTCGCAGTACTCCCACTGTGTCGCTTTACCAGACGTTTGACATTGCCATCAGCAAAGTGTCGCGTCCAGCAATCCTTATTCAATACCAGCGTGCATTGCGGCCAGTTTTGTTTCTTGATCCTGCATGATGAGTAGGCATTCGCACAACATTTCACTTTTGGATTTATCGCGGCTGCTTTCGACCAATTGAGTTACAAACACTCCGAGTTGGCCGCCGAATTCTGCGCTGATTGCCAACATGGATATCGAAATTCGATAGACACCAGTCATGTCTATTGTTTTGATCATCAGTCAAATGACATGTGAGCCTGCAATATGCGCGAAATCGCCGTGTAAGAGCAAACTACAGCGAACGCCCACGCCAGCAGAGGGAACCACGCCGGCCATATGCATGCTGCGAGGAAGACCGCCAGAGTTTCACTGGCTTCGGCCAAGCCTGTTGTAAAGAAGATCGACTTTTTTCCTCGTGCTTCAGTCTCCTCACCGCGCTTTGCGGCGAGTATTGCGTATGCGAGGAAACTTGCGCCATTTACATAAAAGCTCCAGAGCAGCGCGGCGGCGGGAATGCCATTTACGGTAGGATCGGCCAACGCAAAAGCGACAGGAATGATCCCGTAGAATGCAAAATCCAGGACAATATCCAGATAGCCGCCAAAGTCGCTGGTACCATTTGCGCGGGCGACGACTCCGTCCAGACCATCACAAAGGCGGCTTAGGATAATCAATACTGCCCCTGTCATGTAAGCGTGTTGCCATATGGCCAAGGCAGCGACGCTACCGATCAAAAAACCAGAAACGGTAATTGTATTGGCAGAAATACCCTGTGTGGCCAGCGCTGAGCCGAGCCGTTCCAAGAGTGGATCAATGGATTTCCTCCCGACGCCATCAAACAAGATTACTTACCTTCCCATTATTGAGTACCTTCTGCACTTGACCAGACAAGTGCTGCGCGACAAAACAACGAAATCGTGACCAATGCGGAAACATACCAATTGTACAAGGCCATCACCAACTCGATCGAAGTCACTGCAGAGCCTTGGTATCGGCCTGATCAGTCGGACATCGATATCGGGCGGCATGTTTGGTCCTACCGTATAACCATCGTCAACCATTCAGACCGCTCGGTGCAGCTCGTGGCGCGGTATTGGCGCATTGTCGATGAGACCGGGCATATTGAAGAAGTTCGCGGCCCGGGCGTTGTTGGCGAGCAGCCGATCCTCGGGCCAGACGAAAGCTATCAGTATGTTTCAGGCTGCCCGTTGATGACCCAATCCGGTACGATGGCTGGCTATTATGAAATGCTGGATGACAGCGGGAGCCCGTTCCGCGTAACTATACCTGCCTTTTCGCTCGACCTGCCGGACGCAAAGCGCGTTTTGAATTAGCACCTACAATCAAGCATCCAGCTTGAGAAACTCCGACGGCGAAAAGACGTAATTGGTCGAACAAAATTCGCAGTTCACAGTGATTTTGCCATCTTCAATGCTGTCGCGAATTTCTTCAGCAGTGAAGCCACTCAGCACGCCGCGGATTTTGTCCTCTGAGCAGGAGCATTCATCAAAGACGCGGGTTGGCGCGTACGCGCGCACACCGCGTTCGTGGAACAGTCGGTAGAGAAGCCGTTCGACGCTGATATCAGGATCGACCAACTCGGCAGGCTGGATTGTCGAGGTCAGTGCCTTGACCTCCATCCAGGAATCATCTTCAGGGTGATCGCTGCTGCCGTCATCGCCATCGCCGCCGGACAGGTCGCGCTGGCGCATGCGTTCGGTCGAGTCAGGCAGGAACTGGACGATCAGACCGCCGGCGCGCCAGCTTGATTTGACCTCGCCGTTTTCCATCCGCTCCATCAACTTGGCGGTGGCAAGACGGACGTCTGTCGGGATTTGCTCGGATTGGCGGAAGTAGGCACGGGCGACTTCTTCCAGCGATGAACCGTCCAATTGCACGATGCCCTGATAGCGCTGCATGAACTCGCCTTGGTCGACTGTCATGGCAAGATAGCCGTTGCCCAGCAGTTCCTGGGGGCTGGTGCGGCCTTCCGCAATTGCGGCCTCAAGCCGTTCGGCATTGTAACGTGCGTAGGCGCGAACAGCATGCGGTGTGCGGAAATCGGCGACCAACAGTTCGACCGGACCATCGGACTTGGTTTGCATGATGAATTTGCCGTCGAATTTCAGCGAAGTACCCAGAATAACCGCAAGTACTACCGTTTCAGCGACCAACTTGGCGACGGACTCGGGATAATCGTGGCGGCCCAGAATGCCATCAAGCACGGGACCAAGCTGGACCGCGCGTCCGCGCGCATCGAGCGCTTCGACGTGAAAAGGAACAACGGCGTCATCGCCGGAGAATGTGTGTGTTTGAGCCAATTCAGCCATTTCAGTGCGCGCCTTCCAAACACCAAGCCAGCACTGCTTTTTGTGCATGCAAGCGGTTTTCGGCTTCGTCGAAGACCACAGATTGTGGGCCGTCGATGACAGAGTCAGTTACCTCTTCGCCGCGATGGGCAGGCAGGCAATGCATGAACAGCGCATTCTTTGAGGCGTGGCGCATAAGTTCATCATTTACCTGATATGGCAGAAACACATTGTGGCCGCGCGCCTTTGCCTCTTGCCCCATCGAGACCCAGCAATCGGTAACAACGCAATCGACACCTGTAACTGAGGCGATCGGGTCCGAGCTTATTTTCACTATTGCACCATTATCGCGTGCCCACTGCATGTACCTGGCTTGTGGCTCCGAGCCTTCGGGCACGGCAACATTAAGGTTGAAGCCAAAGCGGGCCGCACCTTCTGCCAGCGAGTGAAGAACGTTGTTGCCGTCGCCAGACCACGCAAATGTCTTTCCCTTTACCGGACCGCGATGTTCTTCGTACGTCATGATGTCGGCCATGATCTGGCAAGGATGGGTGTCGTCGGTCAATCCGTTGATCACCGGAACCGTCGCGTAGGCGGCCAGTTCCTGCAGCTTCGCGGCCGCGTCGGTGCGGATCATGATGGCGTCGACATAGCGCGACAGCACCCGGGCGGTATCGGCGATGGTTTCGCCGCGGCCGATCTGGGTGTCCTGCGGCGACATGGCGATCGCCGCGCCGCCCAGC
This sequence comes from Phyllobacteriaceae bacterium, assembly GCA_031377485.1. GTDB lineage: Bacteria > Pseudomonadota > Alphaproteobacteria > Rhizobiales > Rhizobiaceae > JANMEX01. The sequence continues at coordinate 4 of JANMEX010000092.1, read as the reverse complement.
TGCT
>JANMEX010000073.1:0-2448 GCA_031377485.1 Phyllobacteriaceae bacterium | reverse complement strand
CAAGGTCTCCGGCCTCGGCTTGCCAGCTGAAATGGTCAGCTACACGATGAACGGCTGCGCACCGGAGTTCGCGCTCTGGAGCTTCGTCGACCTTGGCTACCTCACCTATTACACCAGCTACGCGCTGGCGACCGGTGCGATCAAGGGCGATGTGGGTGAAGAGTTTACCGCAGGCCGCATGGGTCCGTTCAAAATTGAAGAAGATCCAGGTCGTGCCGGTGCCAAGCGCATCCTGATGGGACCGTTCACCGTGTATAACAAGGACAATGTGGAAGCCGCTTCCAAGTAAGCAATTACGGCCAAGCACTTCCGCCTTTTCAAAAACCAAGGCCGCCCCGCATTCGGGCGGCCTTGCGCAGCCTTGCCTGCATTTTCCCAAGGAACACTGATTTGACCAGCCCCGTCCTCGAACTGCGCAATATCTCCAAAAGCTTTGCCATGACGGCGGCGCTTTCGGACATGTCATTTTCGGTGATGCCGGGAGAAATCCACGCCATCGTCGGCGAAAACGGCGCAGGCAAATCCACGCTGATCAAGATCATGACCGGCGTCTACCAACCGGATCAGGGCACAATTCTGGCTGGCGGCAAGCCCGTAACCGTGCGGTCCACACAGGAAGCCCAAGCGATCGGCGTGGCTGCCATTTTTCAGGAACCAATGGTCTTCCCGGATCTGGATGTCGCCGAAAACATTTTCATCAGCCATCAGGAACTGGGCGCCGTCATGAACTGGCGCCAACTTTACAAGGCTTCCGACGAGCTGATCTCAAGACTTGGCGTGACGTTGGACGTGCGCCGTGCCGCCAGCGGGTTGACCCTTGCTGAACAGCAGACGGTAGAAATCGCCCGCGCATTGTCGCTCAATGTCAAAGTGCTGATCATGGACGAGCCGACCGCTTCGCTTTCGGCCCACGAGGTCGAGCGCCTGTTGACCATCGCCCGCGCGCTGAAAGCCAGCGGTGTCGCTGTCCTTTACATCAGCCACCGGCTCGATGAAATCTTCCGCATTGCCGACCGTGTCACGGTGCTTCGCGACGGCAAGCACATTTCCACCCGCCCAATTGCCGAAGTCACAGAAGACGGCATGGTGCGCGAAATGGTCGGCCGCGCCATTGATTCCTTTGCGCTGAAGCTGAAGCCAAATCCTTATGGCGAAAAGCTTCTCGAGGTGGAAAACCTTCACCGCGACGGCGTATTCCGCAACGTCTCGTTTGATCTGCACAAGGGCGAAGTCCTTTGTTTTGCAGGCCTTGTCGGCTCACGCCGCACCGATGTCGGTCTTGCCCTTTTCGGCGTGGAACCGGCAACGTCCGGGCGCATCACACTCGCAGGCAATCAGGTCACGATCACATCGCCGCAACAGGCAATGGCTGAGGGCATTGCCTATGTCTCGGAAGACCGGCGCAAGCTTGGACTTGCCATGACTATGCCGATCTACGCCAATGCTTCGCTGCCGAGCCTGAAAAAATTTCTCAGCCGCTTTGGGCTGATTGACCGCAAAGCCGAAAACGCGATGGCCGAAACCTATCGCCAGCAACTGTCAATCAAGTCGCCGGATGTGGTGATCGAAGTCGGCAAACTGTCCGGCGGCAACCAGCAGAAGGTGATGCTGGCCAAATGGCTGGAAACCAAGCCACGCCTTTTGATCTTTGACGAACCGACGCGCGGCATTGACGTTGGCGCCAAGGCGGAAGTCCACAACATCATCCGCGACCTTGCCAAGCAAGGTGTCGCCATCATCGTCATTTCATCCGACTTGCCGGAAGTGTTGGCTCTCGCCGACCGAATTCTGGTCATGCGCGAAGGCAACCAAATGGGCATTTTCTCTATTGCGGACTCCAGTCAGGAAAACATTATTGCCGTCGCTACCGGACAGGCCTCAATCGAACATATGGCGCTGGCATCATGAGAAATTTTCACCCCCAGACCTTGCGCCTCATCGCGCTTGCGCTGGTGCTTTTGGGAACCATCCTGTTTTTCTCATCGCAGATAGAAAGCTATTTCTCGCCGCGCATGCTCAACCGCATTGCGACATCAGTGGCAGTCATTTTGCCGATTGCGATCGGTCAGGCCATGGTGGTTATGACACGCAACATTGACCTGTCCATCGGGTCTGTTGTCGGCATCGTGGCCTACATCATCGGCGACTTTCTTGGCGCACACCCTGATCTGCACCCGATCATCGTCGTGTTTCTCGCCATGGCGCTTGGCGCTTTTTTCGGCTCGATCAATGGCCTGCTTGTCGCCTACGGACGGGTGCCTTCGATCATCGCCACGCTCGGCACACTTGCGTTGTTCCGCACATTTCTCGTCGAATATTCCCACGCCCGAACCATTACCACGGCAAGCTTGCCGAAATGGCTGGTAGACCTGCCACAGCAGACTTTGTTCTCGATCGGACCGATTGATTTCCGCACCATTGTTGTGATGGCGCTGGTGGCAGCTGCGG
>JANMEX010000055.1:0-3296 GCA_031377485.1 Phyllobacteriaceae bacterium | reverse complement strand
TGGATCGCTGCATTCGTGTTTCTTGCGGTACGGACGCGGACATGGCGCTGTTTGAGGCGGCGTTGGCTGAGGCGGTGGAAGCTGCGGCAAAATCTTAAAAACACAAAAGCCGCGCCGGTTTCCTGGTCGCGGCTTTGGTGTGGCCGTCCCCTTCCCCAAGGTTGTCGGCTCTCCCCCTCATGTCCGGTTTTTCCGGCTTCTCCGTCATCTCCGGTTTTTCCGGCTTCTCCGTCATGTCCGGTTAATCCGGCTCTTGTCGTGTCGCCCGTTGTCCGGGTCTTTTTGTAAATCCCTGTCAAACGAAATTTGAAATATCAGTGGGTGGTCATCCATTCGCGGGCGGCGCGGAGTGCGGCGGCGATTTCCATTTTGGACATGGATGAGGCCAATTCGGCGCGCATTTCGGCAGCCCTGTCGCTGCCCTTGATTGCGGCAATGTTGAACCATTTGTGAGCGGCAACCAGATCGGCATCGCAATCGCGGCCGGTGGCATACATCAGACCCATGTTGAAGAGGATGTCGGCCTGTGCGCCTGCGCCCATTGTGCCGGTCTCTGCTGTGTTCAATTCAAAGCGTGCCATGTTCGTATTCCCCGTAAACCCTTGAGAGCGCTTTGTTTTTCCCGGACCATTCCGGTGCCCTCTTGTGTTGTGGAGAATGCCGTGCCGGTTTGAATCCGGCGTTAAACGTTGTGCTTAATTTGAAGAAAACAAAACTAAAACGAGTGGTAAACTTCATACTCCGGCAACCAACAGAATCTAGTGATTTCAACAACTTGGCCAAAAATTCATTCAATTTTGATACATCAAAATACACGTTTGGCTAACCACAGTTTGCGAACCGTATTTGGAGCTACGTCAAACTTCGGTTCTTTTTCCAGCAAAAATAGCATTGTGACGCTGCGGCACGGCTTTCGCTCACCTCAAATCTCGTCTACTCTTACGTTTGCGTAAGGGATACGAGGTGCAGGCCAGTGGCCTGCTCACCAAACGGGAGGACTAAAATGATCCGCAAACTCATCACCGCCGCTGCATTGACCATGGCATTCGCAGTTCCGGCGATTGCATCCGAGCCTATTGAAGGCAATTGGAAGCGTTCGACTGGCACAATCATAAAGTTCGCGCCATGCGGTGCGGCTTACTGTGCCATTGTTCAAAATGGCAAGAACTCCGGCAAGCAGGCTGGCTCGATGTCCGGCACCGGCAACCGTTACAAGGGAACGCTAACCGATCTTGACGCCAACAAGACCTACAAGGGCAAGGCATCGGTCAACGGTGGCACAATGAGCCTGTCGGGCTGCGTGCTCGGCGGCATTATCTGCAAGAGCGAAACTTGGGTTCGCCAGTAATCCTCACGGCTATCTGATTTCAAATTCAAACCCCGGCGCGGCATACTGCCCGTCGGGGTTTTGTTTTGGAGCCGATCATGCGCCACCTTTATGCTGTCTTCTTGTCTGCAAATTTCATTGCCAGTCCGGCCTTTGCCGGCGAGAAAATGGTTGGTGCCGCCGTCGAAGCCTTGTTGAATGACTCCACGGCCTGGTATCTGCCGCTTGGGTCAAGAAGCGCGCGCCAGTATTTCAACAAGAATGGCGACACGCCTTACATTGACGCTAGCGGACAAAAGACGTTTGGTCGGTGGATGATGCGTGGCGATCAATATTGTTCAGCTTGGCCGCCATCTGACCATTACACCTGTTACGACGTGGAAAAGGGTGTATCGCCGAATGGTACACCGACGATAACATTCGTATCCGGAGGAAATGGTCCGCGTTATGAGGCGGTGTTGAAAAACGGCAAGCATATGGAAGAAGCTTGGGATGGATAATTTAGACATCCCGGACCTTCGAAATGCGGCTGGAAGCCAACTGATTGCAGATAGGAGCTGCAATTCGCGCGAACATATATATAAATTGCAATACTTTAATTCGTTTGAGAAAAGTATTATATGTCGATCACAAGTTCGGCTCACTTCACGCCGTTCTGCCAACCTATGGAGAATGCTGACATGAGCTATTATTTCACGAAGACGCTCGACATGCCGTTCGAAGACGCTGTTGAGCATGTTACCAAGGCGCTTGCCGCCAAGGGCTTTGGCGTCCTGACGACGATCGACGTCAAGGAAACAATGAAGAAGAAGATCGGAATGGAGATGAAGCCATACCGTATCCTTGGTGCGTGCAACCCGCACTTTGCCTTTCGCGCCATTCAATCCGAAGACAAGATCGGCGCCATGCTTCCATGCAACGTGCTGGTGATTGAGCAATCACCCGGACACGTAGAAGTCGCCGCTGTTGATCCGGTTGCTTCCATGGCAGCTGTCAAGAACAATGAGCTTGGTGATGTCGCCATAGCCGTCCAGACGGCACTGAAGGAAATGGTTGAGGGGCTATAGAGCGCGCTGCCCGAATAATATTTTCTGCGCTTCCTTGTCCGTCGCCAGATTTGACCGCTTGGCTTCATCTTTGCCAACGTCAATGCCGCGGATGACTGCAGGGCGCGATTTTACCGCCTCATACCAGCGCTTCAAGTTCGGGAAATCATTCAAATCCTGGCCTTGTCGTTCATGTGGGATGACCCAACCGATGGAGGCCATATCGGCAATGGAATATTCTCCCGCAAGATACTGGTGATCGGCCAGCCTGCGATTCATCACGCCATAGAGCCTGTTGACCTCATTGGTGTAGCGATTAATTCCATACTCAACTTTTTCCGGGGCGTATTGGCGGAAATGATGGGCCTGGCCCGCCATAGGGCCGAGCCCGCCGACCTGCCAGAACAGCCATTCATCACAGGCCACACGGTCACGCTCGCCAACCGGATAGAATTTGCCGAACTTGCGTCCAAGATATTGGAGGATAGCGCCAGATTCGAACACTGAGATCGGCTCACCGCCCGGCCCTTCCGGGTCGATAATTGCCGGCAGTCTGTTGTTCGGGGCGATTTTCAGGAAATCTGGATGGAACTGATCGCCCGCTCCGATGTTTATATAGTGGACGCTGTAGGGAACACCGATTTCCTCCAGCATGATGGAAATCTTCCATCCATTGGGTGTCGGCCAATAATAGAGTTCAATCGGCTTGGTCTGGTTGATCATGTCTTACCCCATTGTTTACGGCAGAAGACACCAAGTCGCAAATGCAGACAAGCTTGGACTTTCGACCTGCTGACATAAGCAAAGCCCGTTCAACCACACTGAACCCAATATGAACGGCCCCGTCAGACCACATTCATGCGCACTCCCTTATATGTGCTGCATGAACGGATCGGAATGGGGATGAAGATCATGGGCTTTGA
>JANMEX010000024.1:0-1500 GCA_031377485.1 Phyllobacteriaceae bacterium | reverse complement strand
CCGTGGACCATGAGATAGGGGCCATCCTCGTCAGACGCCTGTTCGACCGAGCCGCGCTTGGCGGGTTCGTGGACAATGAGATGAGGAACACCGCGCAACGGCAGCTTGACGCCGGGGCGAAGTTTCGGCTTGTCTGGATATTTGGCAAGTTTCGCCTCCAGCCAACCTTGGTGGCGGAAAAGGAAGCTCTCCACTTCGCGCGGTGGCATTCCCGGCGGCACTGTCATTTTCAAGGCACGTCCGCCGGTTTCGATGCGCAGTGTCAGGCGCGAGGCGCGGGCGCTTTCGGTGACCCGTAAAGTCAGCGACCGCTCGCCAACCTTGTGCTCGCGCTCAAAGCTTTTCAGCGGTTCTTTTTTCAATGCGTTGCGGAGAAAGCCGAAGACCATCAGGCAAACTTAGTCGATTCGCGGAATCTTGTCGCGGAATCTTGCCGAAACGAAGACGCCGACCCTTTCGGGCCGGCGTCTGTTGCTTCGTGCAAGCAGAAAGATCAATCGATCTTGGTATCGGGAACCGACTTGCCGCGATTGGTGATACCGGTTTCGCGCGATGCGTTTCGTTTGGCCATGAAGCGATCAAAATCTTCCTGATCCTTGGCGCGGCGCAATTCGCGAAGCTCCTCTTCAAAGTCGGCGCGCAACTCGTCCAGCTTGCGGCGTTCTTCATTCAGGCGCTCGATTTCCTTTTCGCGCCATTCATCAAAGGCGACGTTACCGGTGGCGCTGAAACCGCGTGAGGGACGACGGAAGGTGCTGAACATGCCATCGACGGTGGCGTTTGCCTCGCGCTTGAAGCCTTCAAAGCGGTCGCCGAAAATGATGTAGGCGAGCATGGCAAGGCCGAGCGGCCAGAAAACCATGAAGCCCGCGACAGTCAGCGCAACAGTTGCCGGGGTCCAGGCCGGGCGGATCATTGTGGACGTGTTCATGTGCATAAATCCTCATGCAGGTGACCCTCGCCCAATACGGTTCATCCGTTGGTACTCGGTCGTTCCGGCAGAAAGCCTGCCGCTTTTTGTGACATGGGAATGGAAATGAGGCGATTCAAGAACTTCCAAAAAATACCGGCTCAGCCCTTGAAACCGTATTTTTTCAATCCATCGAGCCCAAGAATCACAACGCCAATGACAAGGCCCCAGAAGGCAGAACCAATGCCAAAAAAAGCAAGGCCTGAGGCTGTGGTTGCGAAAGCGGCAATGGCGGCGGTGCGTTCTGCTTCCTTTGAAAGCGCGATGGTCATGGCGTTGGCGAACGCCGCCATCAGGGCAAGACCTGCAACCAGCGCAATGAGGCTTTTGGGCAGGCCGGCCAGGACTGATACAAAGTAGCCGCCGCCAAGTGCCAGCACCAGATAACACAGCGCATAGGCCGGTCCGGTCAGCCAGCGCTTCGAATGATCCGGATGTGCGTCCGGACCGGTGCAGATGGCGGCCGAGATGGCGGCAAGATTGGTGGTATGACCACCAAAAGGCGCAGACATGAGCGAAAAGAAGCCGGT
>JANMEX010000477.1:0-1869 GCA_031377485.1 Phyllobacteriaceae bacterium | reverse complement strand
TGCAGCGCATTAACCGCACTTGGCATGGCTGCGAAAGGAAATGATTTCTGCAGGGCCGGGGCACAGCGGAAAATTATGCCGCGTTCAGGCCTGACGCTCGGGGATTGAAACCACAAGACCGTCCAAGTCGTCCTTGACCTTGATCTGGCAGGACAGCCGGGAAGTCGGGCGCACATCGAAGGCGAAATCGAGCATGTCCTCCTCCATCGCCGCCGGTTTGCCGGTCTTCTCGACCCATGCGTCATCGACATAAACATGGCAGGTCGCGCAGGCGCAGGCACCGCCACACTCAGCCTCAATGCCGGGCACCTGATTGCGGATGGCGTTTCCATCACGGTCGAACCGTTGACTGCGTCCACGTCGATGCGCGTGCCGTCAAAGGCGATAAAGGTCAGTTTTGTCATGCGAAAACCTCGGGAAAATTTGTCCCCGTCGCTCTAGCGGTTTTCAATTTCAAGTCAATCCGCCAATCCGGCGCAGGTCGGATGGCCGCTTACCGGTTGATGGCCGCGATGAAGTCGAGCACGTGGGCGATTTCATCGCCCAGATCGGCGAGCAGCCGCGAATTCAGCGGCGCCTTTTCGATGCGCTCGGCGACATCGGCGACCGGAAACGCGCCGACCGAGCGGGCCGTGCCCTTGATCGTGTGCGCCAGACGCTTGCGCTCGTCGGCGTTGGCATTGCCCATCGAAGCGCGCGCGCCGGACATCTGCTTGCTGAACATTCCGAGAATTTCAGTCTCGAGGGCGCGATCGCCCATGGTTTGGCGCGTCAGATGCGCCAGATCGATAGGTCGACCGTTGGCGGACGCCGGAGCGGTGTGTTTGAGTGCTGCTTGCATTGGAAAAAGCCATCCGTGGAGCCGGTACGCGGCGAACACGCACAGGATAGGTGGGGATGGTTAAAACTTTATGGGTTTTAGGAAACGAACAACCGCCAAAGTGTCAGCACCCATACAGTCCCGGCGATAGCAATCGACATCAGCACGGCCAGCGAGCCGCAGTCCTTGGCGATTTTGATGTCGGCATGAAACTCACGGCTAAGCGCGTCGCAGGCCGCTTCAATGGCGGTGTTGAGCACTTCGACGATCATGACCAGCATGACCACGGCGATCAGCAGGAGCCGCGTCCAGCCGTCATCCGAGATGACGAATGCGACCGGAATGGCGGCGGCGAGCGCAATTGCCTCCTCCTGAAATGCCCGCTCGCTGCGGATGAGGTGGTTCCATGCGGCAACGGAATTGAAAAAGGCGGCAGTCATGCGCTTCATGGCTTGTCTCACAGGTGGCTGTGAGAAAGCTATGCGCGGCAATGCTTAGGATTCGGTTGAAACCGTGCTGACGAGACCCGATGGCGCGGTGACATGCTGCGGCAGGCCGTCGGTGATGTCGTAGTAGCTGCCCTTGTCGCCGGTGAAGATATGCCCTTCCGCCTGCAAGGAACTTGGCTCGTCGAACGCACCGGCGAGTATCGAGGTGTAGGATTTACCGGCGTTCTTCCAAAATAGGGCGGAGCCGCAAATCGAACAGAAGCCGCGCTTGGCTTCCGGCGAGGACTGGAACCACGAGATATTTTCCGCGCCTTCGATTTCCATGTCAGCATCCTCGGCGGTGGTGGCGGCAAGGAAATGCCCGGTCTGGCGGCGGCATTGCGAGCAATGGCAATAGATTACGCCGCGAAGCGCACCGCGTGTGGTGAAGCGGACCGCGCCGCAGGAACATTGGCCGGAGTGGATGGTGGGCACGGGGGCTCCTACACGTCAGGTTATCGCGGATGAAACGAATCGTACTCGTGACATGCCAAATATTCACAACTAGTCAGGTGAAGCAGTCCCGTCAGCGCCTAACGCAGCCTCCCAATTTCTACCGCG
>JANMEX010000445.1:0-17011 GCA_031377485.1 Phyllobacteriaceae bacterium | reverse complement strand
CCGTGATAAAACCGAGCAACGCACCATGTGACAGGCGGCGCATGCCAAAGCGCATCACAAACTTCGAGTTCATGAATGAGGCGACTGACATCAGCCCTGCCACTCCAGCGAAGGCGATCGGGAACAATGCGCCGAGTTCGTAAATGCCAACATATACTTGTTGCGCCGAGTTGATGAACCCGAACAATGCTGCGTAAATCAGCGAAGTGCCGAGCGTATACCAAAGTGACAAACGGTTGGTCATGACAATCTTGAAGCCCGTCGCGACGGAAGCCAAGGTGAATGGCCGCCGGTTTTGCGGCGCGAGAGTTTCCGGCAGTCTTGACCATCCCCATACCAAAACTATCGATGCAATCACTGCCATGAATACAAAAATCAGATGCCACTCGCCAAAAAGCATAACCACTTGACCAATCGATGGCGCGATTACCGGCATGACCATAAATACGGTCATGACTAGTGACATCACTTCTGCCATTTGCCTGCCTCCGAAAACATCACGGACGATGGCGACAGATATTACGCGCGTCCCGGCTGCTCCCATGCCCTGGATGAAGCGAAGCGCCAGCAATGGTGCGAAACTTGGGACAAAAACAGCGCCAGCTGCGGCCAGAACATAAACAGCCACGCCGATAAACAACGGGCCGCGACGTCCAAAGCGGTCGGAGATCGGGCCAAGGATAAGTTGCGTAATGCCAAATCCGAGCAAATAGGACGAGATAACCAATTGGCGTTGGTTAGCGTCCGAAACGCCAAGGCTTGCGCCGATTTCCTGCATGCCGGGCAGCATCACATCTATCGCCAGCGCATTGATCGACATCAGTGCGGCCATCATGGCAATGAACTCCACGCGGCCAATAGCCAACGGGAATGCATCAGCATTCTTTAAGGGTGCATTCATGTTGAAAAGACTTTCAAAAAACGGGAAAAGCGCCGGGGGATGCCAGCGCTATTTTCGTGATCCCGTTTAAGCCGGGGTCAGCGTATAAAGATGGATGCTTAAGCCGCGCCCTTCATGGCAACGCCTTTTTCAGTCATGAAATCCTGCAGTTCCTGTTGCTGGAACATTTCGCGGACAATGTCGCAGCCGCCGACGAATTCACCCTTGACGTAGAGCTGCGGAATTGTCGGCCAATTGGCATAATCCTTGATGCCGTTACGCAGATCATCGGATGTCAGCACATTGACGCCCTTGTAGTCGACGCCGAGATGGTCAAGAATTTGTACGACCTGACCGGAAAATCCACACTGCGGGAAACCGGGCGTGCCCTTCATGAAAAGGACGACATCATTGGACTTGACTTCATTGTCGATGAAATCGTGAATGGCAGACATGGCAGTTTCCTTATCTAACGGGGTCAAGGCCCGATGAACAAATCTCGTGTTGAAATAGCGCTTTGCCGTGGCCAAAACAAGACACTCAAGCGCATGGCTGCCCGCATATTATCTGTGGGCAAATCGAGCGCATTTTGATTGTGACTCGCAAGGTTTATGTTTGGCTGGCTGCGCTGATTGGTGCTCTGGTCATGGTTATTTTTGTCATGTTGCCAAACAAACAGGCGACCGGGCCGCATGTGTTAACGCTGCCCGAGCCATGTCAGTCAGTCACGTTTGAAGAAGCCAACTTCATTTTTTGTGTTGTAGATCCGGTCAAATACCGCATCGAACTTCAACTCAAGGACAGCACCGGCCAAACTTGGCAAGATCTGAAGACCTTTGTCGCGGCAATGCATCCGGTGTTTTCGATGAATGCTGGCATGTATCACCAAGACCTTTCACCGGTTGGCCTCTATATAGAAAACGGCCAAAAGTTCACACCCCTGCTAACCGGGGCGGGAGATGGAAATTTTTTCATGAAACCGAATGGTGTTTTTGGTCTCTGGCCGGACGGCACGCCATTTGTAACGGCAACCGATACCTATGCACGTTCAACATTGCCTGTCGCCTTTGCCACTCAGTCGGGCCCAATGTTGGTGATAGATGGTGAAATTCATCCGCAATTTGAGCCGGATGGCTCATCGCGCTACATCCGAAATGGCGTTGGAGTTGATGATCAGAGGCGAGCAGTCTTCGTGATATCGCAACAGATTGTCAGCTTTGGAAAGTTTGCGCGTCTGTTCCGAGATCTGTTGCAGTGCAAAAATGCGCTGTATTTTGATGGGGTTATATCTGCCTTCTCTGACGATGATTCAATTGTTCAAGGAGGGAATTTCCCGGTGGGGCCGATAGTGGCTGTGTTCGAAAGGTAGCACTGCATGATGTTGGCCAGATGAATTCAGTGAGTTTTTCCCAGTAGCTGGATTTGGCAAAGGGTCATTGTTGGACTATTGGTTTATCCGGGGGGACTATAGATAGTGACGACAGGGCCGAAGCGCGTACAGCGCCGTATAGTTGTTCATTTTCCTGGATTTGAGCCCCTTGATGCGCGGGCTCATCATCGGCGTTATGTGCGTTCTTCAGAGCAAAGCAGCGCCGCATTCGGGTTTTCGGTCATGACCCACGGGCTTGATGGCAACATAATGGCACCGAGTTTTGAAGTTTCAGCAGAAGGCCCAAACTGGTCCACCAAAACGTCAATTTTTCTTCTGGGGCATCAATCCATTATCGCCCGACTAAAAGCTGTGCCGTTTCATATTCGCTTGCTGCGAGGCTACAGCGCTGCACTCGCAACGTTGTGGGAAGGTGCATTTCTGCGATATATAATCGTGGCTTGGCGTTTTGCCCTGTTTTTTCTGTTTCCTTTCATCGCCATGGCGATCGGACTTTTGTGCGCCATACTTGTTGCAAGTCTACCGGTCATATTTGAAATACACGGGCTGCACTACCTTTGGAGTATCCCGTTTTCTGCCGTTTTGTTTGCCTTTCTATTTTTGCCTTGGGCGGAGAGGGCGCATATCCAACATCTATTTGCGCACTGGCAGTTGGCGGTAAAACTCTCCAGATTAGACGACGATGAGGTCAAATCGTTGATAGAAGATCACGTTGCCATCCTCGTCGATGCACTTGGCCGGAATGCAGACGAGTATCTTATATCGTCGCATTCTTTGGGAGGCACTTTTGCAATCCACGCCTTGGGAGCGCTGATAGAGCGCCACCCCGAAAGCCTTCAAGGCAAATCAATCGCTTTGGTCACTTTGGCTGGCCCAGGCCTGCAATCTTCGTTGATGAAAAGTGCAGTTGTACTGCGCCATCGCGTCAAAACTGTTTTGACGCACGCGGGTGTCCTGTGGGTTGATTTTCAATGTCTGTCTGATTTGGTGAATTTTTATCGGGGTCGTGTTGCCCGAGACAATGGTTTTAATGAAATTGAAGAACCGGCCATAAGACTGATCCGAATCAAGCAGATGGTTTCAAGAGAGCGTTACAGACGTATGAGATGGGATGGCTTGCGTCTGCACCGCCAATTTGTACTCGGTTCTGATAAGCCGAGTTGCTATGATTTTACCTTGTTGACCGCTGGTCCGTTCAGCGCGAAAGAATTTGCCACCTTCAATTTCTACAGTTTGCCACCACTTGACAGGAATGGTGCAATCACTGTGCTTTCTGCCGGTGTACAAACTCCAAGTGGAAATCTGGCAACAAACGTTCAAAATTGATTGTTTTATCAGGATTAATAAGTGCGGCGCTTGACTTTTGACCTTGCTCGCGACGTCGCCTTGCGGCTGGTCTGCTTTTTTGCCGGGTTCAAAAGCTTTTCGATTTTGCGCAGAGTTGCTGCTGTGCCCGTTGTCGCGGTGCGGCGCTTCTTGCGGCGAGAGACCTTGCGTGTCGCCTTGTTCAAAAGATCATTCATGGTGTCTGCTGCGACACTTTTGAAAAAATCACCCAGTGTGGACATGCCCGTTCCCCGTCAGATTATTGCAGTTGTGGAACGGAGGTTTGCAGCGCGAGTGCGTGTAGAACTCCGCCCATATTGCCTTTCAGTGCTTGATAAACCAGCTGGTGTTGCTGGACGCGGGTCTTGCCGCGAAAGCTTTCGGCCACAACTTCCGCCGCATAATGATCGCCATCACCGGCAAGATCCCGGATGGTAACAACCGCATCAGGAATCGAATCCTTGATCAGTTTTGCGATTTCGTCGGCTTGCATGGCCATCAATTTATTCCTTTCAGGAATTCATGAAATCAGGGAACCACGATTCGTGGGCCCTTTTCAATTCACTCACTGATATTGCGCGGGCTTCTCCCAGTTTCAATGTGTTGCCGCCGGTTGTGCCAATCCATGGGGCGAACACGCCGGCTTCTTCCGCTGCTTCCTGAATGCCATCAAGATCATCGCGTCTAACGGTGACAACATAGCGGCCCTGATCTTCACCGAAGAAGACGGGGATCGGGTCAAAATCATTCAACTGATTGACTGTTGCGCCGATTCCGGAAGCCATGGCCATTTCGGCCAATGCCAGCGCCAATCCGCCATCCGAGCAATCATGCACTGCTGTCGCGGCCTCTTCGCGGATCAATTTACGCACGAAATCGCCAGCCTTGCGCTCGGCAACCAGATCCACTTGCGGGGCAGGGCCGTCGCTGCGCCCGTGAATATCACGCAGATAGATGGATTGACCAAGATGCGTGCCCCAGTTGTCTGGCGCGCCGACGAGCAGGACGCATTCTCCCTCATCTGCAAAGGCGATGCGGGCCATCTTTGACCAATCGTCGATCAGGCCGACGCCGCCGATGGTTGGTGTTGGCAAAATGCCGGTGCCGTTGGTTTCGTTATAAAGGGAGACATTGCCTGACACGATCGGGAAATCGAGCGCGAGGCAGGCTTCGCCGATGCCTTTGATCGCGCCGACCAATTGGCCCATGATTTCCGGACGCTCCGGGTTGCCGAAGTTGAGATTGTCGGTTGCGGCCAAAGGTTCGGCACCCGTCGCTGTGAGGTTTCGCCAGCATTCGGCAACGGCCTGCTTGCCGCCTTCGAACGGGTCCGCCTGACAGTAACGAGGGGTCACATCAGATGAGAAAGCCAGCGCCTTGGTGGCATGGCCTTCGACGCGTATCACCCCTGCATCACCACCGGGCAATTGCAAGGAATTGCCTTGGATCAGTGTATCATATTGCTCCCAAACCCAACGGCGCGAGGCCTGATTTGGCGAGCCGACCAGCTTGATGAGTGCATCGGCAACATCGGCCTGCGGAACATCATCCACGCCGAGCGGCGCGGGCTTGGCTGACTCCACCCATGGGCGATCATATTCCGGCGCTTCATCGCCGAGTTCCTTGATCGGCAGGTTGGCGACTTCTTGGCCCTGATGAATGACGCGGAAGCGCAAATCATCCGTCGTGTGGCCGACGATGGCAAAGTCGAGGCCCCATTTGCGGAAGATGGCTTCAGCGACCTGTTCCAGTTCCGGCTTCAACACCATGAGCATCCGCTCCTGACTTTCAGACAGCATCATCTCGTAGGCGCTCATTGAAGTCTCGCGCACTGGCACCTTGTCGAGGTTGAGTTCAATGCCGAGATCGCCTTTGGCACCCATTTCCACCGCCGAGCAGGTAAGGCCCGCCGCGCCCATGTCCTGAATGGCGATCACCGCGCCGGACGCCATCAATTCAAGGCAGGCTTCAAGCAGGCATTTTTCGGTGAACGGATCGCCGACCTGCACGGTCGGGCGTTTTTCTTCAATCGAGTCGTCGAATTCAGCGGATGCCATGGTCGCGCCGCCAACGCCGTCGCGTCCGGTTTTGGCGCCGAGATAGACGACCGGCAAGCCGACGCCTTTGGCTATCGACAAGAAAATACCATCGGTTTTGGCCAAACCTGCTGCAAAAGCGTTCACGAGGCAATTGCCGTTGTAGCTGGCGTCGAATTCGACTTCGCCGCCAACAACCGGTACGCCGAATGCGTTGCCATATCCGCCGACGCCCGCGACCACACCATTCACGAGATGTTTGGTTTTTGCGTGCGAAGGCTCGCCAAAGCGCAGGGCGTTCATCGCCGCGATCGGGCGTGCGCCCATGGTGAACACGTCGCGCAAAATGCCGCCGACGCCGGTTGCCGCGCCTTGATAGGGCTCAATATAAGACGGATGGTTGTGGCTCTCCATCTTGAACACCACGCAATCGCCATCACCGATATCGACGACACCCGCGTTTTCGCCAGGCCCGAGAATTACGCGCGCGCCTGTGGTCGGTAGTGTTTTAAGCCACTTCTTTGAAGATTTGTAGGAGCAATGCTCGTTCCACATTGCTAAAAAAATACCAAGTTCCGTATAGGTTGGCTCGCGGCCTATGAGGGCGAGAATGCGCTGGTATTCATCCGGTTTCAGGCCATGTGAGGCGATCAGTTCCGGGGTGATGGGGAAAGTATTGCGGATGGTCATTTTACACCGGTCAGGAGCGGGGTTTGACATATCGGTCAAAGCCGATGGCGATAAGGGAGAAGATAAGGAAGAGGGCTGCGACGGAGGACGCATTCACAGCAACTTTTGAGCTGCCCAACACTCCGGCATCAAGGAAAGGGTAGGGGTAAATGCCTGTCAATTTGCCGCGTACCAGCGCGTAGATGAGATAGGCAATCGGAAAAACCAACATCTTTGGCGCATCGCTCCAGCCAAGCCCGCCCTTGCGGCCTGCCAGCGCCCACCAGATCACATAAATAACCGGCGCTGCATAATGCAGCAGTACGTCACACAGCCAGAGCAGGCCTTCCGGCGCCCAGATTTTGGCGAGCACGGTTGCGTAAACCAATCCCACTATTGTGATGCAGACGGCTATCGTTGCGCGTGACATTTGTGAGGCGAAAAAGTTTAACCTGCCGGGAAACAATTTCGCCGCGTAAATTAGCACCGCGCCAATATTGGTAAGGATAGTGAAGAAAGAAAAGTAGAACACAAGCGCCTCTGCCAGACCGTTGCCCGCCTCCATGCGCGCCGGGATGGTCAGCGCAAACTGGAGGATCAGGGCGATGGTCCCGATGCCAAATCCGGTTATGGCAAGAAGCCTATCCACTGCCGGTTCAGGCCGAGCAGCTGGTTGAGCCTGCGGCCCAGCGCGCGACATCGCCGTTTATCCGGCCTGCCAGATCACCTTCAGCGAGTGGACCAAATGTGCTCACAGAGCGGCCGTTTGAGGCAATCACCAGTTTGGGCAGGGCTTGCGGCTTGCCTTTGGGGATCACCAGAATGCGCGGCGTGCCCGTGGTATCGAGTTCAGGGATAAGGCCGTAGCCCTTGAATGCCTTGTCCGTCATCCAGCAGTCATGGGCACTGCTGTTGACCTTCTGCAGCGTCGCCACGGCCTGCGCATGTGCCGTTGGCTGCACTAAGGTCACCTTTGGCGGTTTCGGCGTGCAGGAAGCCAGCAGCGCGGCAGCAATAATGGCCGTGATCAGGCGCTTCATGCTGCAATCCCAAGGGCGCTTGCAAACAGGCCGCGCCCATCTGTGCCGCCATGCGCGGCTTCAATCAGGTTTTCCGGATGCGGCATCAGGCCAAGCACATTGCCGCGCTCATTCATGATACCGGCTATATCGTTCATCGAGCCGTTCGGGTTGGTGCCTTGCGCGTAACGGAATACGACCTGGCCATTGCCCTCGATCCGCGCCAGCGTGTCCGCGTCCGTGAAATAATTGCCGTCATGGTGTGCCACCGGGCAGCGAATGATCTGGCCCGGCGTGTATGCCTTGGTAAAAGCTGTGTTGGCGTTTTCGACGGAGAGCTTGATCTCGCGGCAGACAAACTTCAGTGACGTGTTGCGCATCAACGCGCCTGGCAGCATTCCGGCTTCAAGCAATATCTGGAAGCCGTTGCAAACGCCTATTACCATCACGCCCTTGTCGGCCTGTTCCTTTACCGCACGCATCACCGGCGAGCGCGCCGCAATTGCGCCGCAGCGCAAGTAGTCGCCGTAGGAAAAGCCGCCGGGAATAACGATCAGATCAACATCGGGAACAGACGTGTCCGTCTGCCAAACCGTCGCCGGGGCCTTGCCTCCGATCTTGGTCAAGGCAGCGATCATGTCGCGGTCGCGATTGAGGCCGGGAAGGAGGACGACTGCGGATTTCATGGGCGTGGTTCCTGCAAAGGACTCGTCTAGGCCGTGCCGTAAAGAGCAAGGGCGCAGGGGTCAAGTGGGAATGCGGCGTTGGTGGCTGATTGCACAAATTTGACGCGATCTTGCGCCTGCTTTTTGTTGCAAGAACGCGTCAAATTTACAGCCAATAGTAGAAATGACTTAACCTGCTGCTGATAGGACACTGACGTTAGGAGTGCCATCCGATGGAATTTAATCCACAACCGAAAATCAAGCCATCCAATGCACCCGCGGTCGTTGTCCTCGTCGGACTATTGGCATTGTACAACGGCGCATACTTCTTTTCCGCGAAGTTCTCGGGGCAGGAAGCGTCCTCTTTTGGGCGCAGGCTTGGAATTGCAACGGACCTTTCGCTCTGCTCGCCGGCCTTCAGCACCCTCGTGCTGGCACAGACGATTTTTATACTGGTGGTTTTCTGCCTGTCGATGCTCGGCATACTCGCTGCAATTGTCGATATTTTCACATACAAAAGAAATTTTTCCGAGTTTGGAAAGTTGTTCGCAGGGACAGCACTCTGGCCTCTGCTTGTGCTTCTGCCGTGGTTGACCGGCGACATATTCATGTTGAGGCGGTTCGATCTTGCCAAGGCCTGCTTGCAAAGCGCCACGATACAACTCTACGGTCCGTACTTTGGCATTATGATCGCGTTTGTCGCTGCATGGGTCGCCTTGGTGTTGCCGTTCGCAATCATCAAGATCGTTCGCTCGGGCAAAAAGCCCGGCGATTTGCCGGACGATCCCGTGCAGCGGGAAGCGTTATTGAAGG
This sequence comes from Phyllobacteriaceae bacterium, assembly GCA_031377485.1. Lineage (GTDB taxonomy): Bacteria > Pseudomonadota > Alphaproteobacteria > Rhizobiales > Rhizobiaceae > JANMEX01. The sequence goes on along the minus strand of JANMEX010000445.1, from coordinate 8,213 downwards.
TCAAGGCGAATTTGGATGCCATGAGGTCGGAATCGATGGCCCGAAACAAATCTAAGGCGGCTTTGGCATTTATAGTGTTCCTGTTGGCCATTGGCCTGCCTGTCGCCGGGTGGCTCAGCATTTCCTTGCTCCGCGGGTATCATAATCTCACTTGGGAGCAGCACACGGTTCGGCTGGTCGAAGTCGGCGCGCGCTGTACACTTCAGTCGCGCCTGAAAGGTGGCAAATGGGAAACGCAGACTGTTTACGATTGCGTTTCCAACACCAATGCAAACCCGACGGCACTTAAGCGAAAGGCAAACGATGCCGCCGGAAAAGAGTATCGATTACTCAACAAACCGACAGTCAAGATGGCATCGAAACGCACTGATGGGACAGAGGAGATCATTCAGGGTCGCCGTGACGTCTTCATGCCAGTCGCTGTTCCGATGGGAACAGAAATCACCATTCTGCGCGATCCGAACGACAAAACGCATATCGACCGTGTTTTTGACACGCGCGATGTGATGCAACTCTCGGTCAGATTGGTGCTGGTTCTGCTTCTCGCGATGGCGGCGTTCTTTGTGGTTATCCGACCATTGCTGCGCAAACCTGGCAAGACAGGCGGCGGGACACTTGCAGTTGGTTGATAGGTTCCGGGATTTGCAATGCCGATAGCTAACGGAAGGCGTATGTCCGCGATTGAACTGCATGTTTTGCTGGCTTTCATGCTGTTCATGGTCATGTCGGTTGCGGCGTTCATGCTTATCAAAAATACGACCCGATTGTGGAATTGGGTTCCAGTGACAGCCGAGGTCTACTGGAAGGGCGAGAAGTGCGAAATTCAGAGCAACCCCGGAAACAATTCAGGTGGTTGGAAGACGAGGCTGGCGACAGACTGTTCGGTGGCCGAGAATGTAGTGAACACCAGCAGCCATGTCTTGTCCCATCGCCAATTCCAATGGCGAATTCACAAAGCCAAATATTCGCTTGTTCTGTTTGAAAGCGATGGTTCGCTGCACGGAAAACTGCTTGCAGATGGTGATGCGAGTGCGGAACCTTTTAAGGTAGGCGACAAAGTCGAACTGCTGCACCGCAACCAAGATTATTACGCGGTCTACCGTGCGTACTCACCGCACGAGCTAAAAGTGCGCCGCTACATAACGTATACGGCGTTGTTACTCTTTTTGTGTAACCTTTGGTTCTTACGTCGCGCCTACCGACGGGAAGTCGCAGCGGATTTGATCATAAAATCGCTACGCTGAAATCCTCAATCACCATATTTGCCAGCAACTTCTCACACATGGCTTTCAGATCGGCTTCCGCGCGCGCCTTGTCATCGTGCGTCAGCACAACATCAAACACCTTGCCCTGACGCACCGAGCCGATGCCTTCGAACCCGAGCGTACCGAGTGCGCCTTCGATGGCTTTGCCTTGCGGGTCGAGAACGCCGTTCTTGAGTGTTACGGTGACGCGTGCCTTGATCATGTTTTCGAAATCCACGTTTGGCAATTGAATTGGAAAGGGCGCGAAAGCGCGCCCTTTTGGATGGTTGAAACCGTTACTTGACCAGCGTCGGGCCGGTTGGGCGCGGGGTCTCGTTTTCGTTCATGATACCCATGCGGCGGGCGACTTCCTGATAGGCTTCTACCAGCCCGCCCATGTCGCGGCGGAAACGGTCCTTGTCCATCTTTTCGTTGGTCGTCGAATCCCACAGGCGGCATGAGTCGGGCGAAATTTCGTCGGCCACGACAATGCGCATCATGTCACCTTCAAACAGGCGGCCGCATTCCATTTTGAAATCGACCAGCTGGATGCCGATGCCAGCAAAAAGGCCGGAGAGGAAATCATTGACACGGATGGCCAGTGCCATGATGTCGTCGATTTCCTGCGGAGCGGCCCAGCCGAAGGCGGTGATGTGCTCTTCAGAAACCATCGGGTCATTCAGCGCATCGGATTTGTAATAAAATTCGATGATCGAGCGCGGCAGCACGGTGCCTTCCTCGATGCCGAGCTTGGTCGAGAGCGATCCGGCGGCGATGTTGCGCACAACGATCTCGAGCGGGATGATCTCGACTTCCTTGATCAGCTGCTCACGCATGTTGAGGCGGCGGATAAAGTGGGTCGGGATGCCGATCTTGTTGAGATGCGTGAAGATGTGCTCGGAGATGCGGTTGTTGATCACACCTTTACCGTCGATCACTTCATGCTTTTTTGCGTTGAAAGCGGTCGCATCATCCTTGAAGAACTGGATCAGCGTGCCAGGCTCGGGGCCTTCATACAAAATCTTGGCTTTGCCTTCATAAATGCGGCGACGGCGGCTCATTGGTATTCCTGACTTGTCGGTTGGCGGGGTGGCCCCCGCAAAAAGCAATGCTTCTCACTGCCGGTCCTAGACCAAAGACAGTGAGTCCTCAATTGCCAATGGCTGTTGCGCGCGCCTTTTGCACGGCACAATCGCGCATGCAAGCAAATAGAGGCGTACTTTAGGTGTTTTTGCCTCTTTTGCTTTGCGCGTACCTCGCATAAATGGAAGAGGAATCGATGCATCAAACCTTCGGAGCGCATAAATGGCCGACCTCAACGATCGCGAGAACGCTTTTGAGAACAAATTCGCTCATGACGAGGAGCTGAAATTCAAGGCAACCGCCCGCCGCAACAAGCTCATCGGCCTTTGGGCAGCCGAAAAGAACGGCAAATCCGGCGCAGACGCCGATGCCTACGCCAAGGAAGTTGTCATGGCTGACTTTGAAGAAGCGGGCGATGAAGATGTGTTCCGCAAACTGCGCGGCGATCTTCCGGCGTCAGTCTCTGACCATCAGATCCGCCATGCCATGAACGAGTTGATGGCTGTGGCAGTCGAACAGATCGAGAAAGCTTGATTGTTTCAAATTTGACGACTTGAAAAGCCGCCTTCGGGCGGTTTTTTGTTGGCAGTCTTGTTCAAAGCTGATTGTCTTGGTTTTCCAAGGAGTTTGCCATGAACATGAAGCAAAAGATTCAAGGCGGCGGGACGCTTTTCACGGCATGGTCGTCGATCCCTGATCCAATAACTGCGGGCATTGTCGCGTCAAGCGCGTTCGATGCCGTTACGCTCGACATGCAGCATGGGGGCCATTCGGACGAGTCTGTGCTGCGTTGTATCGGGCCGGTTATTCAAAATGGTGCACACGCTGTTGTTCGCGTGCCAGTCGGGCGGTTTGACATGGCGTCCCGCGCACTTGATTTTGGTGCCGAGGCTGTGATTGCACCGATGATCAACAGCATGGCCGATGCCAAGGCATTTGCTGCTTCGATGAAATACCCGCCCGTCGGAGAGCGTTCATGGGGCCCAGGCCGGGCAATGGCCTTTCATGGCCACTTAGATCCCAATGGCTATTTTCACGCTGCGAACAATGATACGCTGGCTATTGCGATGATCGAAACGATGGAAGCACTGGCAATTGCCGATGAAATCCTCTCGCTTGACGGCATTGATGGCGTGTTTGTCGGGCCATCGGATTTTTCCATCGCCTGGAGCAACGGCACTCTGGTCAACCCGAAACACGAGGGCATGACGTCAATTCTGCGCGATATTGCATCGCGCGCGAAAGTCGCTGGCAAGTTTGCCGCCTCATTCGGCATGGATGGCGCACACGCAGCGTTTCTGGCGCGCCTTGGCTACCAGTTCGTCGCCATCGGCGTTGACAGTGGCTATATCAAGTCCGGCGCAGATATCCTGGTTCGCGAAGCCAAGGGTTGATCCCCGGCTTCGTACTGGCATTGGTCAGGCACCAGCCTTGCCCGAGCGGCGTTTTTCGGGATGCAGTGTTTTGCCGAGGATGTTCTCGTCGCGACCAATAACATGCTCCGATGTGCCGACGATTAGCGGGTCCGGATGCTCAACCACGCTCAAATCCTTGTTTGGATAGGGCAGGCTGCGCAGGAAGTGGCGCATGCAATTGAGGCGGGCGCGCTTCTTGTCGTCAGATTTTATGATCGTCCACGGCGCATCGGCGGTGTCGGTGAAAAAGAACATTGCTTCCTTGGCCTCGGTGTATTCGTCCCACTTGTTGAGCGAGGCCTTGTCTATCGGCGATAGTTTCCATTGCTTCAGCGGGTCAAGTTCCCGCGAGGCGAAGCGTTTTCCCTGTTCTTCACGGGTGACTGAAAACCAGTATTTGTAAAGCCGGATACCCGAGCGGACCATCATACGCTCCACGTCAGGGCAATCGCGCATGAATTCCAGATAGTCGTTGGCCGTGCAGAAACCCATGACGCGCTCGACGCCGGCGCGGTTGTACCAGGAGCGGTCAAAGAACACCATTTCGCCACCGGAGGGCAAATGTTCGACATAACGCTGGAAATACCACAGCGAGCGTTCACGATCGGTCGGCTTTTCCAGCGCCACGACACGCGCGCCGCGCGGGTTGAGATGCTCCATGAAGCGCTTGATCGTTCCGCCTTTACCCGCTGCATCGCGACCTTCAAACAAAACGACGATCTTTTGTCCTGTTTCCTTGATCCATGCCTGCGCCTTCAACAGTTCTGCCTGAAGTTCGGACATCTGTTTCAAGTAGGATTTTTCGTTCAATTTGGTTTTGTACGGATATTCACCCGTTTCAAAAGCGTGCCGGATTGACTCCGGATTGTGGCGCAGCTCTTTGAGCGGCATATGAGGCGAAGCCACCGGCTTGGAAATGATCATTGCGGCAGCATCGGCCGGTGTGTTTCCTTTTGCATCGATGTTCAAAGCCGAGGCAGTGCCTGAGTTGCCGACCCCTTCATTGGAATGACTTGCCTTACGTTTCTCAAGCGTATTTTCGGCGGTCGTCGCCGTGCCATTTTCCTGTTTCATTGAGACCCTCCAGTTGCGAATTATTCGCAAGTGTCGCGCCGCTTTGCGGTCGGAACTTTGATATCAATCAAGGGTCGCCAAAAAACCCGCCTGAGGCGATCAGCAAACTCCCTTGAAGCGACCAAGATGCTTTTAAAGGTGGCCAATAAACTTCGCAAAAACCATGGAGCCTTCGGGCCAAGGTCCGTGGCCGGATTCTGAATTGATATGTCCGGACTCGCCGCCATCAATGAAAAGAGCCCCCCAGGCCGCGGCAATGTCTTCGGCAACTTCGTAACTGCAATAATGGTCATTGCGGCTGCCGACCACGATGGCTGGAAATGGCAACGGTTCGCGAGGGTACGGACCGAATGTCATCAAATGTTTGGGGCGAATTTTAGGGTCGGAAACATCTGGTGGAGCCACGAAAAAGCCACCCGCTACTTTGCGCGTAAACAGCGGAAGCGCGTTTATCACCGTCGGTATTCCCAGCGAATGCGCGACAATGACCGGAGGCTTCTCGCTGGCATTGACCGCCTCTGCAACCCTTGCCGCCCAGTCTTCGCGCACCGGCTTTGACCATTCGTCCTGCACAACGCGTTTCGCGGAGGAAAGCTTCTTCTCCCATCGGGTTTGCCAATGGTGTTCACCCGAATTCATATACCCGGGCACGATCAGGATATTTGCATCTGCAACTTTCATGGCTCTCAGATAGCGATGTGCCAACGTGTCCGCAAGTTTGCAACCGTGTTCATTATTATTGAACGACCTGTGCGCACAAATGGCCATTGCATTGAACAATATAAAATCTGATATGATGGCCATAACGAGTAGAAGGAGGCCAGCATGGCCCAGACATCCAGCAAAGACATATCATTTGCGGCCACTACGCCGGTTTCGGTCGGCAAAGTTGGCATCAAGTCACGCGATGCGCAGGCGCTTGCCGATTACTACAAATCTGTCGTCGGCTTGGCTGAAATATCGCGTCGTCCCGGCGTCATCGTTCTTGGCTCAGGCGACAACGGGTTCCTGGAAATTGAGGAAGCCAAGTCGCTCCGTCAGGATGATCCGCGTTCGGCCGGACTGTTCCACACGGCGTTTCTTTTGCCGCAGCGCGCCGATCTTGCGCGCTGGACACAACATGCCATCGATAAGCAGATCCAGATCGATGGCGCGTCGGATCATCTCGTCTCGGAGGCGATTTATCTGACGGACCCGGAAGGTAACGGCATTGAAATCTACACGGACCGGGCGCCAAGTGCCTGGGCATGGGACGGCAGTTCGATACGGATGGCGACCGAACGGCTTGATTTTCACAACCTTCTCAACAGCTACAAACCTTCGACGGGCGACTGGAAAGGCGCGCCGGACGGCACAATGATCGGCCATGTGCATCTGCGCGTCGGCGATGCGAAAGAGGCGGAAGCCTGGTGGCACGAAGCGATGAATTTCGACACTGTTGCCAAATATGGACCGTCGGCGGTTTTCCTCTCCACCGGTGGCTATCATCATCACATCGGTGCCAACGTCTGGCACTCAAAAGGCGCTGGCAAGCGGGACATTGATCGCACCGGCCTTGGCTGGGTAGAGCTCAATTCCAAGGACGGACTGTCCAAATCGGTCAGTGATCCTTGGGGGACGGAAATCCGGCTGGTACCGGCGACCTGACTTCAAAAATGAAAGGCCGCGATGTATGTCGCGGCCCTTTTCAACCGGGTTTAACTTTCAGTTCCAGCGCATCTTTGTTGGATCTTCCTTGTGCGCATAGACCTTGATCTTCTGCCCGACTTTGTACTCGATGTAATCAGCAACATGCTCGCCATTGTGCTTTGATCCATCGACCGGCGAAGTGTAGTTGAAAGCCAACTTTGTGCGTTTGCTGATATCCTTGTCTTTGAAGCCATACTTGGCGGCTGCAAAGGGCGCTATTTCGCAATCCATGTAGGCAAGTTTGTCGCTCGTCTTTTCAACGACCGATTCATTGCCACTCTTGATAAAGCAATCAACTTCCGCCTTCGTAACGACTGCGTCCACCTGAACATAATTCATGGATTTGTCAGCTTGTGAAACACCGAAACCAGCGGCAATCAATCCAACGACAGCCAATTTAGTTTTACCAACAATACTCATGCGTATTCTCCCCGTTTCTATTTTCTACGAGGATGATCGTAACTTGCTAAAGTATGGTTTCCCGCATGAGGGGAATTCAGGTTGTGGTGAAAGATTGGTTTAAAAACGACGCGGTTTATATCCGTGGCAGTAAAGTCCGCCGCCGGAAATCGGGTCCGGCAGCGGTTTCATGCATGATATTTCAAGACCGCGTATGGCTCGAGGCATAAGTGTTTATTCAGCCACTATGTGCCAAACTCCGCCCATGCCATCGCCTGCCATGTCGCCTTTTTTCTTGTCGCCCTCAAAGAAATAAAGCGGCTTCTTGTCATAAGTCCATTGCATTTTGCCATCGGTGCGCTTCATCAGCGCCCAGTCTTTTTCCATCTTGTCGCCCTCTTTGCCAAGATATGGAGGCCATTTTGTCGCGCAAGCATCATAGCAGCTTGAGACGCCGCCCTTGTCCTTGTCAAAGACATAAAGCGTCATGCCATTTGCCCCCATCAGCATACCTGCTGCTTGCGCAGCCAAGCCTGAAACCAAAATGCCGACGGCGGCAAAAGTGCCGATCAATTTCCGGTTTGTCATTGTTTATACTCCTGTGCCCTATGTCCCGAACACTTGGGCGAAGAGAAACCGCCAGGAGTATGGCGTCCTCTTCTGGTTGTTTGAACAGCGAAAGTCGAAATTTGCATACAGACAAGCAACATCAAACCAGCCACCGCCATCGGCAAGCTGTTGGCTCTTCCTATTTGCATTTCTCGACTTTTGCTGCCCGGCCACATTTCGCCAGCGCTTGAATGTCACCAGTTCTTGCAGCACCTTTGTCGTGCAGCGGGCAAAAACATTGCACGCTTCCAGAAAGGCAGGATTGTGGCAGTTCTATTCACACTGCTGTGAAGCCATTATCAACGAACAGATGCGTGCCATTGATGAAACTGGCCTCATCGGACGCCAGAAATAGGGCAGCTCGCGCCACTTCTTCGGGCTCGCAAATGCGTCCTTGCTGTGCTGCCAAAGCCGCTTCTGAAACATCGACACCAAGCTTTTGCAATTCCTGAACCTCGCGATTGCCATGCGGCGTGCGAACAAATCCGGGGCAGACTGCGTTGCAGCGGATGTTTTTGTCACGGAACTCGACAGCGATTGCGCGCGAGAACATGTGTACTGCCCCTTTGGTGGTGTCGTATAGGACTTCCATCGGGGTCGCCGCGACGGCCGAAATCGACGATGTGCAGACAATAGATCCACCGCCTGCGCCAATCATCTGCGGCAGCACTGCCTTGGTCATATGAAACATCGACTTGAC
>JANMEX010000440.1:0-5188 GCA_031377485.1 Phyllobacteriaceae bacterium | reverse complement strand
CAGCCCCGCCAGCATGATCGCAGAGCCGATCAGATAAGACCCGCGCCGCAACACATAGATGCCCATGAAGGATATGCCCGCCATCACCGGCCCGGCAACGATCTTGTGCGAATAGATCCCCCGCCAAAGCCCCGCATGTTCCGGCTCGGATGAAAACGCGTTGTGCATGGCAATATCTGGTATCAGCACCAGCCCCGCATAAGACAGGCAAAGCACCGCAACCGAGGCAAGGACGAATGTCTTCTGATAGCTCTCCCCATCCGGTGCCAGTGCCAGCACCGAAACCATGCCAAGTATGCAGATCAGTGTGAAAACGAGCGCCCGATAGGACGAAGACGGGTCAAGTGCGTGAGCGGCAGAAAAAAATGCAAGCGCAAACAGCGTCAGCCACCACGGGCTGAGCAGCGCGACAATCCTGCGGCTGTTGACCAAAGTAAGGATCGCAAACAGCGCCATCGCACCAAGGCTGCCAAAGCCAAGTTGGTTGACCACATCGCCTGTCGGCTGACCGATCACGCCTGACTGCCCGGACGTTCCCGCCTGTCCCACGTTGAACGGCCGGAAGGAGACAAGCAAAACGGTGAAGAACAGCGCAGCCAGCGCCGACCTCAGCTTGATGACCAGCGAAGGGTCAGCCCAGCCGTCAGTTCTTTTCAGCGTTTCGGTACTGTTCATTGGAATATCCAAATTCGCCCAGTACGCGGCCCAAACCAATATACACGTGATAAAAACCGATCATCGGCGAACCCGTCTTGATCGTCTTTGCAATCGCCCGGAACGGTGACACGCCAAGCAGCGCGAGACTCTTGGCAAATGTGCGCACGCGGCCAAATGGCTCACCGGCCCGCTGGCGCCGTTCTACCAGCGTCGAAATCACGCCGTTTCGCAGCGAACGGGCGCGCAGCCAGTCAGCTTCAGTGCGGCGCACAGGTACGGTTTCATGAACCGGAGCCTCATTGCACCAGGCAACCTTGAAACCCTGACGCACCGAGCGGTCAATCAGATCGGCATCGCCGCCGCCCATGAAATTGTACCGCAGGTCAAAGAAGGGATGCCCCATGGTTTCCATGAGCTTTCGCGTCACCAGCAAATTGCCGGAGGAATAGACAATCGGCACCGGCCCGGTCTGGCTGTAATGCGGCGTGAACACCGGATGTTTGGAAAAATGCTGATGTTCCGGCCGTTCGAAAACCGGCAGCTGCGGCCCGCCAACAATGTCAGTGCCAAATTTTTCCGCCGTCGCACACATGTTTTCAATCCAGTGCGGATCGGCAATTTCATCATCATCGATGACGATCAGATATTTGAAATTCGGATACTTCTTCAGCGCAGTGAGCCAGCCCGCATTGTAGGCATTGCAGTTGCCACGGGCATGCGCGATCTCCAGCGTACCGGTGATCTTGCCGCTCTCGAAAAGCGTCTGGCACGCACCAATGCCCTGCAATCCCTCGGCATCATTGTCCATGACGATGACAGCGTATGAGCGCTTGGTAAGCTGGTTCTTGACCGAGTCCAATGTCTTCAAAACATGATCCGGACGCTTGAACGTCGGGATAGTGATGATGACATCAACAGTGTCGTGCCGGAGCCCCGGTGACTCGGCAACAATAGAGATGGTGTCAGTCAAACGAATCATGGTGTACCGGATTTGTTGGGCCATCGAACTGCCTTCGTTACCGCAAACATCTAAAATATCGTTTAAGAGCCGGAACTTATCTTTGCCTGATCTTGTCCTTGAATGATTGCGAACATTCCAAGGCGCTGATTTAATCGAAATTTCATTCCGTACTGCTATGCAATCCCTCCCGAAGGATTGACCATGCACCTCTTGTTTGTCACTTCGCTGGTCCCGCAAGGGATGGCGACCACAGGCTACGAAATTGCCAACCAGGCCATTATTGACGGCCTGCGCCGCAATGGTGCGCGCGTGTCCGTGATGGGATTCACCTGGCCGGGCAAGCAAGCTTCGGACGCCGAAAATACGATCGTTCTCGGCTCGGTTGATGTGCGCACGGAAGGCGCGGATGCGCTGACCAAAATGCGCTGGGTGGCTGCGGCTGTGGCAGGCGGCTACACGATTTCATCAGTGAAAATGCGCATCATTGACGATGCCACAATCCGCGCCGCCATCCTTAAGCACGGCCCGTTCGACGGCTATGTGTTGAACGGTGTCTCGTTGCCGGGTGCATTTGTCGATGTGTTTTCCGACCTGCCCTCGCTGTGGGTGGCGCACAATGTTGAACATGTTTCAGCGCAGGAAAATGCCGAATCCGCCGACAGCGCCTTGAAGCGTACACTCTTCCGCCGCGATGCCCGCATTTTGCAAAAGCTTGAACATCAGCTCGCCAGCCGCGCCCGCTTTGTTTATACCTTGGCAGAGGAAGATCGCGCGCCGCTCGGCGTCACATCACCGTCGCGCTCGGCTTTCGTGCCATTGGTCACCCTGCAAAACGCGCCTGATTTTCCGCTCGCCCGCGATATAAAATATGATGCCGGATTGATCGGCACCTGGACTTGGCAGCCCAACCGTGTCGGGCTGGAATGGTTCATCCGTGAGATCGCGCCGAAGCTCCCCGAAGGTTTCAAGGTCGCTGTTGCCGGTTCCCTGCCATCCGGGTTGCCGCAGGCACCTTCTTGTATTGAGTTTGTGGGACGAGTTCCCGATGCCAAGGACTTTGTCCGCTCCTGCGCCGTCATTCCCCTTGTGTCGCGCGGCGGAACCGGTGTTCAATTGAAAACCATTGAGACATTTGAAATGGGCCTGCCATCGGTCGCAACATCCTCATCCCTTCGCGGCATTGATTTCCGTCCGGAAAATTGTCTGGTCAGTGACGACCCGGCAGATTTCGCGGAAAAACTTGGCAAACTTGCCGCAGACATAAAATCCGGCGCATCGAAGACGCTGGATGGCTCGGCATTTTACGATGCCCAGCGCAGCGCGCTCGATACTGCTATAGCCAAGGGCATCGCCGCGTTGGCAAATATCTCCGGCTCGCGGATGGCAGCATGAAACAGGGCGTAAACGCAAACAGCCTGACCCGACAATTGGCCCCCTGGCGTGATGTCCTCGGCATTCCTGTCGCTGATTTCACCTATCTTCAGGCGCTGGATTTTCTGGCAAAGCAGATTGACAACAAGGCATACACACCGGTCGCCTTTTTGAACGCAAACAATGCCAACATCGCGATGGAAAATTCCGGCTTCGAAAAGGCGTTGGATGAATTTCTCATCCTGTCCGATGGCGTCGGCGTCGATATTGCCGCATGGCTTTTGCATGGCAAAATTTTCAAGGCCAATCTTAACGGCACGGATTTCGTGCCGGCTTTGTTGCGCCATCATGTTTCAAATCTGAAAGTAGGCCTGATCGGGGCCAAGCGCGAAGTCGTTGATGCCGCTGTCGCATCCTTCGCCGCAAGTTTTCCCCAGCACGAGTTCCGCGTGATCTCGGATGGCTACTTCAAGCCTGACGACGAGCATCTCATCAAGCAGAAAACTGCCGACTTCCGTCCGGACATCGTCTTGGTCGCCATGGGCGTGCCGCGCCAGGAGCAGTTTGTGACGCGGGTCTTGACCAGCGATGTCTGCACGCTCCCGATTGCTGTTGGCGCATTGTTTGACATCTACACCGGCACCGTCCCGCGCGCACCCGAATGGATGCGCACCACGCGCACGGAGTGGATCTACCGCCTTTGGAAAGAGCCGCGCCGCTTGTGGCGCCGCTACATCATGGGCAATCCGCTGTTCATCCTGCGCGTCCTGCGTTGCCGCCTGACCGGCGCGTCCCGAACCGGCGGTGAGCCTTCCGTGGCAGTGATGGCCAAGCAGGACCGCTGATTTTCATGGATCAGCAGTCAGGAAAAAGCACGGCGATCATCACCGCAAGTTTCGGCCCGGATTTCGAGCGCTGCCGCCTGCTTTGCGAAACCATTGACAACCACGTAACCGGTTACACCTGCCACTACATCCTCGTCGAAACCGCCGACGTGCCGCTCTTCAAGGCGCTTGAAACACCACGCCGCAAGGTGATCGACGAAAAAGATCTGCTGCCGCGTTGGCTCAAACCCTTTCCCGATCCGTTCTATCTGGGCAAGCGCCGCATCTGGTTGTCGTTGCGCACGCTCCCCTTGCGCGGCTGGCATGCACAGCAGTTGCGCCGCATGGCCGTCGCGCAAATGCTTGACGAAGACGCATTTTTCTACATCGATTCCGATGTCGCGTTCCTGCGCCCGTTCGACTGCGCAACACTTTGGCATGGAAACGATTTGCGCCTTTTCCGCCGCGATGATGAGTTGAAGGGCAAAGTCCCCGGCGACCAGCATTTATGGGCCACCAATGCTGGTCATTTGCTTGGCATCGCCGAAAACCGGATCACCCCGCATGGCTATGTCGGCACCTTGATCGCCTGGCGTCGCGACAGGATGCTCGGCATGTGCCGCCGCATGGAAGAAGTCAGCGGCCGCCACTGGGTCGAAGCCATCGGCAAGTCCCGCCGCTTTTCCGAATGCACCATCTACGGTCAATACGCAGAAGTCTTGGAAGGTCTAAAAGGCCACTATATCGACACACATGATTTCTGCGAAGTCTTCTGGTTCGCCCCCGTCCCAACCCCCCAAGAGTTCGCCGCGCGGGTCAAAGCGCTAAAGCCGGAACAGGTTGCCATCGGCGTTCAGTCCTTCCTCGGCGCAGACATTTCCTATGTCCGCGGCCTTGTATCCAAGGCAACTTCATAGGGTCGGCAATTCTGTTTCCGGCCCCATGCTCGCCCCGGCAGTGCTGCAAAGCGCTGGCCCTTCCCTTCTCCCCGCCGTTTGCGGGGGTCCGCAGGACGGGCGAGACCCGTGGCTCGCCCCGGCAGTGCCGCGAAGCGAGGCTCTTTAACTTCTCCCCGTATCTTACGGGGAGAAGGTGGCCGCGAAGCGGACGGATGAGGGGCAGCGCCGAGGTGAGAAAATCATCGCCCATCCCCAACCGGCCGTCATTCCGGGGCCGCGAAGCGGAGCCCGGAATCCAGAGCGCCGATTTTGCAATCATGACGCCGCGCTTGCGTTCATCTTTGCTCATCACGCTGATCTTGTTGCCAAATCTTGACCGTCACGGTTCTGGATGCCGGGCTCCGCGCTGCGGCACCGCAATGACGGCTAATGGCGGTGAATGGACGGTGGATGGGCGTTGGATGGCGGCGGGCGGG
>JANMEX010000430.1:0-3887 GCA_031377485.1 Phyllobacteriaceae bacterium | reverse complement strand
CATGGGAGGAGCCTCGGGAGTTTGGGATGGAGATAAGGATATAAAGAAGTGTTTATGTGTTGTCAAAGACTACGGATATGCGCGGCGCATGCGTGAGCGTAAATTGATGCCCCCCTGACCAGCCCGTCGAAATGCCGCGTCAACGTTCTGACCGGCTCGATTGCATTGAGCACCAGATAAAGCCCGCCCATGTAAACGGCGGCGCGGGTTGAGCCGAAGACGGTGTAGGGGGCGGAATAGCGGGCCTTGGCGTCGTAGAGGTAGAGGCGGAAGGAGGGGTAGAGCTCGTCGAGGAGTTTTGCCATATGGTCGAGCTGATCGCGGCGAGCGGGTTGGGAGAAGCCGGCAAACTGGTTGCGGCCTTGGGCGAGTTGGTCGAGCGTCTGGCGTGGCATGCAGACTTCCATGTCGGTATCGGGGCGACGGTTCCATGCGAGGCGCAGGTCTGCTTCGCCTTGGCGCGAGACAGCGTTTCGGCCCGCGTGGCGCGCCTCGAAGGCGATGAGCGCCGGGGTTTTCAACTGGTCGGGCAGGGTGGCTGGGACGTAGCGGATTTTGGTGCCTGCGGCCTCCTCGTGCCAGCGGGTCAGGAGGGTCTGGTCCGGCTCGTCCGCGCCTTCGCCGATTTCCAGAGCGGCGCGAAGTTCGCCGGTTTGGCCTTCGCGGGCGGTGAGGCCGAGCAGCCAATCTATCGTGACGCCATTGCCGATGGCGATGGAGGCCAGCGTTTCCGATCTGGGCAGGCGAGTGGATGCGCCGGAGAGCAGCTGCGAGAGGGCGGATCGGTCCAACCCCGCGCGGGCGGCGAAGGCGGACTGGTTAAGACCGGATCGTTCGACCAAGGCACTGAGTCGCTTGCGAAATTCGCCGGAGAGGTCTCGCTTGTCCATAAGAGCGCCTTTGGTTACAATGCACAACAAATGCATCGTTTGTAGCGCAGATACAGCATTTTGTGCGCATTGTCACATTGAAGCTCCTGACCATTCCTGACACTTCTTTGGTCGGCTAGGGAATGCGGGGTGATTTGGCATGGGGCGGCGGGGCGACGCGCAAGGGTTTGCGCGCGACATGGCGGTGCGGGTGAAGTCTGGCGCTGTCGAGTGGCCGACGGTGTTTTTGATCGCCGGCGTGTATCTGGTCTGGCTTGCAGCCGGCGTCTGGCTTTGGCCCATTGCGCCAATTTCGGCTCTGCTGCTGACTGGTGTCATGGTGGCGCTGCATTCTTCTCTCGTGCATGAATGTTTGCATGGCCATCCGACGCGCAACTCGGCACTGAACGAGGCTCTTGTGGCGCTGCCGCTGGGGCTTGTGTGGCCGTACCGGCGGTTCAAGAAATTACATATGCAACATCATGCAGATGAGCGGCTGACCGATCCGTTTGATGATCCGGAAAGTTATTACAAGACGCTCTCCAGTCATGAGACTTTGCCCGTCTGGTTCAGGGGTGTTTTGACCGTGAACAACACACTGGCGGGGCGGATCGTGCTCAATCCGCTGCTCGGTTCTTTCGGGCTGATCGCGATGGATTTAAAGGCGGCGATGGGCGGTGACCGGCACGTGATGAATGCTTGGGCGCGCCATCTGGCGGGCGCGGCGGTGGTTGTTGCCATTGTGCATTTCGTGTTCGCAATGCCGATATGGCTATATGTTTTGGTGCCTGCGTGGATAGGCCAGTCGATCATCGCCATTCGCACTTACGCCGAGCATCAGTGGCATGAGACGCCGGAAGGCCGGACAATCATTGTGGAGCACTCGCCACTGTCGTTCCTTTTCCTCAATAACAATTTGCATCTTGTGCACCACAAGCTGCCGACGGCGCCCTGGTATCGGTTGCCAAAATTGTTTGCCGAGCGGCGGAGTGAATGGATTGCGCTGAACAATGGCTATTGGTTTCCCAATTATCGGGCTCTGGCGAAGGCCTATTTGTTCAAGCCAAAGGAACCGGTGGTGCATCCGGCGATGCGGCGGGATCGTTGATACCGGTTCAGAAAATTGTTGGTGCGCTCAAGGGAAAGACTTTTCCCGAGGGACCGCTTGTTGCTGCTTTGCCGATGTATGATTGGCCCGAGCGGCGGGCTGAAGTGGATCGCGAATGGGTGGAATTGCGTGACAGCTTAAGGGTGGCAGGTATTGCCGCGCCAGAGACTTTGGCGCGCTGCAATGCGGATTTGCCTGCGGTGCCTGGCGGAATTCGCGATGCGTCCGGCAAGGTCATTGCGCGCGATCCGGCAACATTGCCGCCGCGTGAGTTTGATTTTGAAGCATTGTGGCTGCACCCCAACCTGTTGTTTGCGCAGACTTGCTGGGGGCCGATCGAGCTTTGGCTTGGCGATGCTGTGGAGGTCGTAGGGCAGGACGATTATTCGGGCATTGAGGGCGGAGAGAGCGAACTTTATTCGAGCGCGATTTTGATGCGGCGGAACGAGGTGAGGCGGGGCGCTTCGCTCGCCGCTTTGCTGGCTGGTCTGCGCCTTGCATACAATGTCGCAGATTCCATGTCCGGATATATGGCGCTGGAGCGTGATTTGATTGCCGATGGCTCCGGCCTCGCTATCTTTTCAGAACGGATAGTTTCGGGCGGGCATCGCAAATCTATTCGCATGGTGGCAAGTGGCGAGGCGGACGTGGCGGCGGTGGATTGCAAAAGTTGGGCGCTGGCACAAAGCCACGAGCCGGCAGCGCGGGAGCTGGCGGTTGTCGGCTGGACTGAAAGGCGAAAAGGCCTGCCGTTTGTGACGGCGCGCCGCTGACCACACGCATATGGTTGACATGCCTGACAAGCGGCGCATGATCACGCCGCACCCGCGAAGGAGCGGGCAAAAAGGAGGCGTCGCATGCGGATCCTTTTGCAGATTTCCGCTGCCGGTTTCTGCGCACTGGCCGGCGTGGCAACTGCGCATGCGACCTGCAAATGCCTCAATCGCGGTGTCGAAGTTCCTGAAGGCAAAACCGCTTGCATCAAGACCGACAAAGGGCCGAAATTGGCGCTTTGCGAGAAGAATTTGAATGTGACAAACTGGAAGTTTCTGGGCGTGGAATGCCCGACGGCGATGCGTACTGGCAAATTATCGCAGGAGCCGAAAGTTGCGGCTTTGGGTCGATTGCCAGCGTCATGATTGAAATTCAGGTGGAACCATTGCTGGCACTACAACGTTAGTGTGTAAATACACATTGGCTTCGATACTGCCTGGACGATTTTTTAGTGATTTCCCGCGGGTTCGAAGAAGGTTCAAAACTTTTTCAATAGCAACCGTTGATGGACATCTTCCTCGCCGAATTGATATGATAATGGGATCCAAATGCCCGAAATTAAAAAAACATTTTCTGCAAATTTGAGAAAGTTGACAAAGAGCGAGAGCTCTATCGCACATGTTTGTAGGGAAACTTCGATAAATAGGCAGCAATTCAACAGATAAATTGCTGGAAAAACTCTACCAAGCGAAGAAAATATTCGCAAAATTGCGAATTATTTCAAAATTTCTGAAGTCTGTCTTTTCAAAGAGAATAGCTCTGTTGAATCATCAGTCGTAAAGCCAAACGCGTTTTTCGAATCTCTGAACAACGCATTTGAGACGCTTCAGGAGCACATCATCGACGGCCGCTACTACTTTTACTTGCCTTCGCCAGGGTCGGGTGAGCATTGTTTGCGCGGGCTTTTTGTCCTTGAACGAAAAGAGGAAAGGCTGCGCGTGACCGGCTGTATCTGTGCGACATGCCTTGCAGAACCAACGAAGTTCAATTCATTTTCACGGTTTGAAGGATTGGCGCGCGAACTCGACGGGCACGTGACTATAATGTGCAGTTTTTCTGACAAGGCGGGCGATTTCATGATGTTCAATCTGATGCCAGTGCCAACAGGACATAGCCAGTTCTTCTCGGGAATATGC
>JANMEX010000424.1:0-9160 GCA_031377485.1 Phyllobacteriaceae bacterium | reverse complement strand
GGATTTCCAAAAAGTTGATGCAGCGCAGCAGTGTCGATTTGCCTGAACCAGAGCCACCAATTATGGCAATCACGTCCCCCTCACGGGCCGTCAGTGATACGCCCTTTATAACCTCGAGTGGTCCGAATTTCTTGTGGAGGTTTTCAACATGCACTGCTTCGGTGATGCTATTTGAGTGGGCGAATGCGACTGCTGTCAAAGCACTGCCCCGCATCGACTTTTGAAAGCCGGCCCTGGCGATATCAGCGCAATATACATGCCGTTCATTGCCGGCGTACCCCATTGTTGGCAGCATCCTGCAACGGCTTGTCAACACGCGTCAACCCATCATTACGCGACTTGCAACATTATTATTCATTTGTATAACAAGGGTAATGACCGGGAGAACTTTAATGGATCAATTCGGGGCCAACGCGATGAATGCGCCCTTGCGCCGAGTAATCATGCGCAAACCAGATGCCGTGATGAAACATGCCGATCCAGCAAAATGGCATTACGGTCCAACATTCGATGCATTCAAGGCCACGTCGCAACACGCGGCATTCACCAAGTTGATTGCAAAAAGTGGTACCGAAATTCACTGGCTGCCGGATATCGATGACAACTTGTCCGATTCCATTTTTACGCGTGATCCGTCCATCGTCACACATAAGGGTGTGGTTATTCTCAACATGGGCAAGGCCCTGCGCAAGGCAGAGCCAGAACTGCACAAGTCCGCATTTCAAGCGCTCGGCCTTCCCATCATCGGCGAAATCAACGAGCCGGGAACAGTCGAGGGCGGTGACACAATTTGGCTGGATAACAAAACACTTGTCGTCGGACGTGGCATCCGCACAAACCAGAGCGGCATCGACCAACTAGCTGATATTCTAAAGCGGCACGACATTTCCGTGCTCAGCTTTGATTTGCCATTGTGGGACGGCGAGGAATCCTGCCTGCACCTGATGTCGATGATCAGCCCGCTGGCCGACGATCTTTATCTTGTCCATGCACCACTGCTGCCGGTAGCGCTTTACCAGTTGATGAAGTCACGGCGGATTGAATTGATTATCGCTCCTTCTGACGAGTTCACCGCTTCCAACGGCTTGTCACTGAATGTCCTGCCAACAAGCCCGCGCAAAGTAATTATGGTGGCGGGTTTTCCCAAGACAAGGCAAGCAATGGAAGCCTCCGGGTGCACTGTAGAAACCTTTGAAGCCGACGCGCTGTGCATCGCCTGCGAAGGCGGGCCTACGTGTCTCACGGGCCCTGTGTGGCGGGCATGAGTGCGCAGCGCAAACCCTTCCGCCGCGAAGGCGAGGATACGCGCCGGCGCGAGTTGGTTGAGGCGACGCTGGCCTGCATAGCAACGCTCGGGATGGAGCGCACGACGGTTCGGGAAATTGCCATCAAGGCAGGCGTCACTGCCGGGCTTATTCGCCATTATTTTGTATCCAAGGAAGAACTCGTTCTGGCTGCCTACGCCCATTATGTTGCAACGATGGCGAAGCAGTCGCGGGAAACGGTTGCAGGTATTTCACCTGAACCGCTGACACGCCTTGCAACATTCGTCAAAACGAACCTGAGTGCGCCGGTTGTTGACCAAACCAACCTGTCGCTTTGGGCAAGCTTCATTGAAACGGTCCGGACCAACCCCGCTATGGCGGCTATCCATCTTGAGGGATACCGCGGGTATCGCACCGATGCGGAGATGTTGATCAAAGCAGCGTTCAAAACCGCCAAACGCATCTCAGCACCAAATGAGTTGCGTCGTTTAGGCATCGCGTTGAATGCCGTCATCGACGGGCTTTGGCTTGAAGGTTCCATGTCACCTGGTGAATTTGTTGAAGGAGAACTTGCGCAAATAGGCCTCAGATCCGCGTCAGCCCTTCTGGGACTGGACCTTCAAAAAGCAGACTTGAAATGAACATGCGATACGCCTCAATTACCTCCCGGCTTCAAGGGCTTGGCAGTGACAAATGGCATGTTCACAACAAGGCCAAGGCCCTCAAACATCAGGGCAAGCCAATCATCATGCTCACAATCGGCGAACCGGATATTCCTGTATCGGAAGAATTGATGGGTGCGCTGGAACGCTCGATGAGGGCAGGCCGCACTGGCTATTCCAACGGGCGCGGCGAACCGGCAGTCCTCGAGTCGCTTGCAGAAAAATACTCCAAGCGCTCGGGCCGCCCTGTCACTCCTGCCAATTTCGTGTGTTTTCCCGGCACGCAAACCGCTCTTTATGCAGTCATGACAGCATTGGTCGAAACCGGCGACGATGTGTTGGTCGGTGACCCGCTCTACGCAACTTATGACGGCATCATCCGTTCGACCGGCTCACACCGGGTTTCAGTGCCGCTCAATCCGGACAATGAATTCAAATTGCAGGCAGAAGATCTTGAAAAGGCGGTCACGCCAAATTCACGTGTCCTTCTCCTCAACTCACCGCACAATCCGACAGGTGCAGTTTTGTCGCGCGAGGAAATCTCGAAAATCGGTGCGGTTTGCGAAAAACACAATCTTTGGATAGTCTCAGACGAGGTCTATGAAGACCTGATCTTTGATGGAACATTCGCATCACCGTTTGATGACCCGCGTTTGGCGCCACGCACTGTCTGCGTATCCTCGATCTCCAAATCCCACGCAGCGCCCGGATTTCGTAGTGGATGGTGTGCGGGTCCTGAAGAGTTTTGCGCCCGGTTGCTGCCGCTGGCCGAATCCATGTTGTTCGGCAATCAGCCATTTATTGCCGATATGACCGCGCACGCTGTCGCACAACCCTCGACAGCCGCCAAGAGAATGCGATCCGCTTTCAAGCGTCGAGCCGAAATCATACTTGAGGGGCTGTCACCAATTCTGTCCATAACCTGCCATCGTCCTGAGGCTGGAATGTTCCTCCTCGCCGACATTCGAAAAACCGGCCTTTCCGGAGAACAGTTTGCGCTTCGTTTGTTGGATGAAGAGCAAGTCGCGGTGATGCCGGGCGAGGCGTTCGGTGAGCAGATCAATGGTTTTGTGCGGATCAGTCTGACGGTACCGGATGACGACATCCGCGAAGCCTGCGAGCGGATTTGCCGGCTCGCAGCCAAGCTGGAGACCTGAGATGATGGCTCACAAGACCGTTGGGGAGCATCTTGTCGAACTGCTGGAGGCCCATGGTGTTGATACAGTATTCGGCATCCCGGGTGTTCACACCATTGAGCTTTATCGGGGCTTGGGCTCTTCAAATATACGCCACATCACACCACGCCACGAACAAGGCGCAGGCTTTATGGCTGATGGCTATGCGCGGGCCAGCGGCAAGCCGGGGGTGGTGTTCGTCATTACGGGTCCGGGCTTGACCAACACGATCACAGCGATGGCACAGGCACGTCTGGATTCTGTTCCAATGCTGGTTATCTCGGGTGTAAACCGTCGCGATACACTTGGCAAAAATCTTGGCTTTCTGCACGAATTGCCTGATCAACAAAGCCTTGCGGCCGAGGCGAGCATCTGGTCACAAACCATACTCAAGCCGGAAGAACTAGAACCAGCCTTGGCGAATGCCTTTTTCGATTTTGCTACAAAACGTCCCGGCCCAATACACATCGAAGTGCCGACGGATGTCATGAAACTTCCCGCAGCAGTAACTCTGGGAACTGTCAAAAAGCCGATCATCCCTCAAGTGGCCGAATCCGCACTTCAAAAGGCGACGAACTTGATGAATTCAAGTCGCAAGCCTGTCATACTTGCAGGCGGTGGCGCTCGAAAGGCCGCGTTGGAAGTCCGCAAACTGGCCGAATTGCTTGACGCTCCGGTCGTGCAAACTGTCAACGCCCGCGGCATCCTTTACAAGCATCCCCTCAGTGTCCCGGCAAGCCCGAGCCTTGGCGCAGTGCGACAGCTTCTTGCATCATCTGATTGTGTGATTGCGATCGGGACCGAGTTTGGTGAAACCGATTATGACATGTACGGCAACGGTGACTTCCCGGAGCTGAAAAATGTGATCCGCATTGACATCGACGCCGCACAGATCATGCGCCGTCCCCATAGTCTGGCTTTGGTTGGCGACGCCCAAAAAACGGTCGGCGCGGTCCTGCCAAAAATAGCGCCAAAAGTGCCGGTTGATGGCGCCAATTTGGCGCAAATTTCGCGCAGAGCCGCCAAAGAGGAGATCGGTCCGCGCCTGCGCAACCATGTGGAAGTCGTCAAAATTATCCGCGACGCACTACCCGGCTCTCTAATCGTCGGCGATTCGACACAGGCGGTTTACGCTGCAAACCTCTACTATGATCACGACCGTCCATTTGGATGGTTCAATTCTGCAACAGGTTTTGGGGCCCTCGGCTACGCCGCACCCGCATCAATCGGAGCACAGCTCGGCGCATTCGGCGCGACAGTCGTCTGTCTGACCGGTGATGGCGGGTTGCAGTTTTCACTGGCTGAACTCGGCTCAGCGGCCGACATAAATGCGCCTGTCATTTTCGTTGTATGGAACAATAACGGCTATCAGGAAATCGAAACATCAATGGTCCAAGCGGGCGTGACGCCGGTCGGTGTGACACCATCGGCACCCGATTTCGTGGCCATAGCCAAAGCATATGGCATGAATGCTGTCCGCCCACGAACACTGGGCGAATTTGCAAGTGCACTTGAGTCGGCCCGCGACCGGCAGACCCCAAGCTTGATTTGTCTTGACGAAATCGTCGCCGAGAGAGGCAATCACTAATCCAAAAACAAATGATCGGAAGAATTCATCCATTTGCCGAAAAGAATGCGCCAAGCGCCAATGAATGATATAAAAAATAGCTTTTGAATATCGAATTCAAAAATACTTCAAACTGATTAGAAATTTGTTTTTATAAAAACCCATTCGTGAAAATAGGCTGTTTTATTGCCTCAACAAGCTGGCAGATTGGCGAACCACTTCCGCAATTTGCAAGAGTTGCTTGACCAAGGGACTTGTCTTGCGCCAGATCATGCCAACGGTCCGGGACGGTTGCGGACTTGTGAAACGTGCCACAGAGACAGAGACCGAGCGCGTTTCCAATGCGACCGCCATTTCGGGAATTAACGTGACACCGATACCCGCGCCGACCATTTGAACCAGCGTCGACAAGGAACTGCCATCCAGCAATTCGCGCGGCCGGACTGATTGCATATTGCAAAAAGACAGCGCCTGATCCCGAAAGCAGTGTCCTTCCTCCAGCAAAAGCAACCGCATTTTGCTAAGGGTTTCGCCATTTGGGACGGGCTTTCCGGCATCCACACCGGGACGAACCAGGACAAACTCCTCCGAAAACAACGCGGTTTCGCTCAGAGATGGTTCCGATACGGGAAGGGCAACGATGGCAGTATCCAACCGGCCGTCCGCCAGCCCTTGAATCAATTTTGGGGTTAGCGTCTCTCGCACATGAATATCGAGATCTGCGTTCATCTGCGTCAGATTGGTGAGAATTGACGGCAACAAGTAGGGAGCAATGGTCGGTATCACTCCGATTCGCAGCCGTCCGACCAGACGGTCTTTCGAGGCGCGGGCGAGGTCTTCCAATTCATCAACTGAACGCAAGATATCACGCACACGAAGTGCAAATGCCTCGCCGAAATTTGTAAGACGAACTTGGCGGGAAGCGCGCTCAAACAGCGTACTGCCCACAGATTCTTCCATTTCCTTGATCTGCATCGATAAAGCAGGCTGCGAAATCGCACATACTTCTGCTGCGCGGCCAAAATGGCCGTGACGTGCCAACGCTTCGAAATACCGCATCTGCTTGAGCGTAAGATTTATCATAAGCTAGTCTTATCGACACAATCAGAAAATACAACTTAATCTAATGAACTGGATTTGATAGTGTTTGCGGATAATGAGAACACAGGGCGAAAATAGCAGTGGTGTAATTCAATCGGGCTGATAAAGCGCAGCCATGTTGGATGGGGAACCCGGCGCCGTCTTCATTTTGATAAAGCAGCCATGATTGGAGAGACCTATGGACGGAAATAACAGTGGGAACGCAGGCAAATGCCCTGTCATGCACGGTGGTGCAAAGCAAACCCATGCTGGCGTTCGCTCGAACCGCGACTGGTGGCCCAACCAGCTGAATCTAAAAATTCTCCACCAGAATTCAGCATTATCAAACCCAATGGGTACAGAATTTTCCTATCCGGAAGAATTCAAGAAGCTCGACATTGAAGCGCTGAGGCAAGACCTCTACGCCTTGATGACGGATTCGCAGGATTGGTGGCCGGCCGATTATGGTCATTATGGACCATTCTTCATTCGTATGGCCTGGCACAGCGCAGGCACCTACCGGACCGGTGATGGTCGTGGCGGAGCATCGTCGGGAACACAGCGCTTCGCACCCTTGAACAGCTGGCCGGACAACGTGAACCTCGACAAGGCACGCCGGTTACTCTGGCCGATCAAGCAGAAATACGGCAACGCAATTTCCTGGGCAGATCTGTTTGTTCTGACAGGCAATTGCGCCCTTGAATCCATGGGTTTCAAGACGTTTGGCTTTGCCGGTGGCCGCGCGGATGTCTGGGAACCTGAGGAGGACATCTACTGGGGATCCGAAGAGGTGTGGCTGGACGACAAGCGCTACTCCGGTGATCGCCTGTTGGAAAATCCCTTGGCCGCCGTTCAGATGGGCCTGATTTATGTGAACCCGGAAGGCCCCAACGGCAACCCGGACCCGCTGGCCTCTGCGCGTGACATCCGCGAGACATTTGCACGCATGGCCATGAATGACGAGGAAACGGTTGCGCTCGTTGCAGGCGGACATACGTTCGGCAAGGTGCATGGCGCAGGCGACGCTGCGCTCGTGGGCCCTGCCCCTGAAGCTGAAGGCATTGAAGCACAAGGTTTTGGGTGGATCAGCAGCTTCCGGAGCGGCAAAGGTGTCGATACGATCAGCAGCGGATTGGAAGGCGCATGGACGCCAAACCCGATCAAATGGGACAATGGCTATTTCGATACGCTTCTCGGCAACGATTGGGAGTTGGTGAAGAGCCCGGCCGGCGCAAATCAATGGGCACCGAAAAACGGTGCGATGGCCGGCACAGTACCGGACGCGCATGACCCGAACATCCGGCACGCGCCGTTTATGGCAACATCAGATCTTGCCATGAAGATGGACCCGAACTACGCGCCGATTTCCAAGCGTTTCCATGAAAATCCGGATCAGTTTGCAGACGCATTTGCGCGTGCCTGGTACAAATTGACCCATCGCGACATGGGCCCACGCAGCCGCTATCTTGGATCACTTGTCCCCGCTGAAGTGCTGCTGTGGCAAGATCCGGTTCCCGATCTCAACCACGTCTTGATTGATGCGCAGGACATCTCTGACCTTAAAGACAAAATTCTTGCCTCCGGCCTGCCGATCTCGCAGTTGGTCTCAACGGCTTGGGCATCTGCAGCAACCTTCCGCGGTTCTGACAAGCGCGGCGGTGCAAACGGTGCGCGCATCCAGTTGGCCCCGCAAAAGGATTGGGAGGTCAATCAGCCCGCCCAATTGGCACGCGTGCTGGAAACATTGGGGGCAATTCAAAGGGCTTTCAATGCAGCACACAGCAACGGCAAATCGGTTTCGATGGCCGATCTCATTGTGCTTGGCGGCTCTGCTGCCGTCGAGAAGGCGGCAAGAAATGCAGGGCACGACGTCAAGGTGCCGTTTGTGCCGGGCCGCACAGATGCCACACAGGAGCAGACAGACCAGCACTCGTTTGCAGTGCTGGAGCCGACAGCCGACGGCTTCCGCAACTATCTCAAGACCGAATACACCGTTTCGACGGAAGAGTTGCTGGTCGATCGCGCTCAACTGTTGACACTGACTGCACCTGAAATGACGGTTCTTGTCGGCGGCATGCGTGTGTTGAACGCAAACTATGGGCATGCCCAGCACGGCGTGTTCACAAAACGTCCGGAGACTTTGACGACGGACTTCTTTGTCAACTTGCTCGATATGCGCACAACATGGAAAGCAGCCGACGACACAAAACAGGTCTTCGAAGGCCGCGACCGCGCGACCGGTGACCTGAAATGGACGGCAACGCGCGCCGATCTGATCTTCGGGTCAAACTCGCAGCTTCGCGCGCTGGCGGAAGTCTATGCCTGTCAGGACAGTCAAAAAGCGTTTGTTCGCGACTTTGTCGCCGCCTGGGCAAAAGTCATGAACCTTGATCGCTTTGACCTTGCGTAGTTGAGCGCACTGGAATTCGGGCGCGGATCGGCAAGATCCGCGCCCGAATATTTCAATATCAAAATCCCGGCTGTGAACCGGCAGCAGCGACGAAACGTCCGCCGCGCAATTGTTGAATTTCAAACAGGCGCTCGACAGAGCCATCATCCCTGAAGCGGAAGGCGCCAGTAACGCCACGGAAACCGGCTTTTGAACGTATTGTCCCGTCCGTCAGCCCTTCCCGGCCTTTGGCACGGGAAATTCCGGCAAGAATGGCAACAAGATCATAGGCATACAGAGACATTGCACCGGGTAACGTCCCGTACTCCTTGCGATAATTCGCAGAGATCATGTTTTCGTTGCTGAAATCCGGCATGGCGACGATGGCGCCTTCAAGGCTTGGAGCAGGCAGAAGTGCCGATTTTGTCCAACTGCCATTGCCGATTATCTGAATGCCGCTTTGCTGTCCAAGTCTTGTGCGCAACGCGCCGGCGATGGCAGGAATTTCCTGGCCGTTTCCTGCAAACGCGAAGGCAAAACCCGGTTTTGCTGCAGCTTTGGCGGCAATTGCATCCGCACTTTCGCCACTGGAATACTCAATCAGCTCAACAGGTGCCGTGGACTTTAGCCGCCCGATCATCTGCTGAATTCCCGCGATAGACTGCCCGACGGGTGACAGAACGATGACGCCCTTCGCCCCATTGGCCAAGCCATGTTTGATACCCGCTTCCAGACTGTCTGCGGTAGACGGCAAAAAGGCAAGACTGCCAGCCGGACGAACCGAACCATTGGGCAACAGGGCAATTTGCAAAATGGTATTGCTGACGCCAGCCGATGGCGCCGCACCGGCATAGGCGATGGCTGCAGAACCTTTGACGAAAGCTTCCAGCGCTTTCTCGCTCACTGCCGCCTCCCCCCCATTCGCCGGTACAATTTCAATCGACATCTCGCCGTTGTCGAGGTCTTTCAGAGCAAGTGCCGCGCCATTGCGCATGTCTCTTGCTTCGGTGGGGTTGACCGCA
>JANMEX010000414.1:0-6008 GCA_031377485.1 Phyllobacteriaceae bacterium | reverse complement strand
TGCGGTCAAGGAATCGTCCGATGATATCCGCCGTTCGACTGACATCATCAACCGGTTTGATACCCGGTATGACCTGTTCACCGGCGTTGACAATCTTGCTTACGAAGCGCTTGCCGTTGGCGCGGTTGGCTGGGTCGCCGGTCTTGTCGTTGCGTTTCCCAAGGAGACTGTGCGGATTTACCAGCTGATGCGCGCCGGGCGGAATGCCGAGGCGCTCGAAATCTACCGCTGGTTCCGCCCCCTGCTTGATCTCGATGTGTCGACCTATCTGGTGCAGAACATCAAGCTTGCCGAAGCCATTGCCATCGGCACCACAGAACATGTGCGCCGTCCACGTAAACCGCTGACCGGCGACGTGCGTGCCAAGGCAGAAAAGATCATCCGCGATGCGATTGTAGCGCGGGAAGACTGGTCAAACAACTGAGCAAGAACAACGGAAACATGGCTGACAAAAGCGTCATCATCATTGGCGGCGGGATTATCGGGATCAACGCCGCCTGCTTCCTTGCCGAGGCTGGCCATGGCGTCACGGTGATCGACCGGGATGGGATTTGCGAAGGCACCAGTTCGGGAAATGCGGCTGCGCTGGCATTCTCCGATATCTTGCCGCTGGCGCAGAAGGGCATGCTGAAAAACGTGCCGCGCTGGCTGATGGATCCGCTCGGGCCGCTTTCGATACCGCCCGCCTATTTTCTCAAGGTACTGCCCTGGCTTTTGCGGCTTGTGCGCGAGGGGACGGCGTCGAAGCGCGAACAGTCCATCGCCGCGCAGGTTTCGATGATGCGCCTGTCGGAGGCAGAAACGCTGGCGCTTGCCGCTCGAGCGGGAATCTCGCCGATGATCCGCAATGACGGATCGCTCGAGGTCTACACCAGCGAAGCGTCGTTTCAGTCGGGTCTTGCCGGCTGGGCACTGCGCGAAAAACATGGCGTGCCGTTCGAGCATGTGCGCGGCGAACGGCTTGCCGAATTGCAGCCGGGCCTTGCGCCAAAAGTCATCGCCGGAACCTTTTCACCCTCATGGCGCACGGTCACCAATCCGCAGGATTACACGCGCGCGCTTTGGGCCTACGCCGAACGGTTCGATGCGAAATTTCAACGCGGCGACGTGCGCGAGCTGCGGCCTTTCGAGGGCGGCGCATCCGTTGATCTGAAGGACGGACGACGCCTGTCCGCGGATTTCGTCATCAATTGTGCTGGCGCGTGGTCGCACCTCCTCGCCGCGACGATTGGCGATTCCATGCCGCTTGAGACCGAGCGCGGCTACAACACCATGCTGCCGCCATCTGCTTTTGACGCCAAGCGGATGATCATATTCGGCGAGGATGCCTTTGTGCTGACGCCGCTGTCGAACGGCGTGCGCATCGGCGGCGCAGTGGAACTGGCGGGTCTCAACCGCCCGCCCAATTACAAGCGCTCCGCCGCCATGCTGGCGAAAGCCAAGTCCTATCTTCCCGGCCTCAAAACTGACAATGGCATGCCATGGATGGGCTATCGACCGTCTTTGCCCGACACGCTGCCTGCCATCGGCCGGTCCAAGTCATCGCCGCATATTCTTCACGCTTTCGGCCACGGCCATCTTGGCCTGACACAATCTGCTGCCACAGGTCGCTTGCTGCGCGACCTTGTTTCAGGGCAGCCTCCGGCCATTGATTTGTCCCCGTTCAACCCGCACAGGTTCTAATGGTGGTCTTGATTCAATCGCCATCAATAGTTGCGGTGACAGGCCTGACATGGAAGCTTATTGAATTGCGCCTGATCGATCCATCCAGGCCATAGCATGGCCCAATAGTTAATTCGTAACCATCTGAAGAGGCACAAAAATCGAAGTACGGTTTTCGAACGTGGAATTGGTCAATCCTGTCGATACATAGGTAACCAATCACATTTTGATGACTGAAACCATCCAATTGAAGATCGAAAATCTCTGTCAACGTCAACTTTACAATAGCTTGTTTCGATCGCTGCAGTTCGCCTTTTTCATCCTGCAAAAAGGAAAAGCACAGGATGCGTAAAAAACTTGGAGAGCTGCGATTGAGTTCAAGACCAATAATTTCAGCGTCATGAAAATCATATGTCTCGCCGAACCATTCTATGACGTCGCGCCCACCGGGAAAGTGATCTAAAGGCTGTTGGCTTGACGTCATGATGATTCCCCACTTGGATTAGAAAACCTAGAAAGTCGAAATAGGCATACACATGTCCAAGCACACATTCCAATGCATTGACGGCCACACCTGCGGCAATCCTGTCCGGCTGGTGGTTGGGGGCGGCCCCGTTCTTCATGGCAAAACCATGATGGAGAAGCGGGCGCATTTTCTCGAAGAGTTCGACTGGATCCGCCACGGCCTGATGTTCGAACCGCGCGGCCATGACATGATGTCCGGCTCAATCCTCTATCCGCCGACGCGGAACGATTGCGATATTGCCATCCTGTTCATCGAGACATCCGGCTGTCTGCCGATGTGCGGCCATGGCACCATCGGCACGGTGACGATGGCGCTGGAAAACGGATTGGTGACACCAAAGACGCCCGGTCTGTTGCGGCTTGATACGCCTGCCGGACTGGTCACGGCGCAATACACGATGAACGGAGAATATGTCGAACAGGTGCGCATCACCAATGTTCCGTCGTTCCTCTACAAGACCGGTCTTGAGGTTGAATGTCCGGATCTTGGCATGTTGAAGGTTGATGTTGCCTACGGCGGTAATTTCTACGCCATTGTCGAGCCACAGGAAAACTTCCGCGACATGGAGGATCATGCAGCGCTCGATTTCATCAAGTGGAGCCCGATCCTGCGCGAACGCTTGAACGAACTCTACACATTCGAGCATCCGGAAAATCCGGCGATCAACCGGCTCACACACATGCTGTGGACCGGCAAGCCGCACGATCCTGAAGCCGATGCACGCAATGCCGTGTTCTATGGCGAGAAGGCGATTGACCGCTCGCCGTGCGGCACCGGCACGTCCTCGCGTATGGCGCAACTGTTCGCACGCGGCGACCTGAAAGTCGGTGACGACTTCGTTCACGAGTCGATTATCGGCTCGCTGTTCAAGGGCAGGGTTGAAGCTGAAACGAGCGTCGGCGGGTACAAGGCGATGATCCCATCCATCGGCGGTTGGGCGCGGATGACCGGCTACAACACCATCTTCATCGACGACCGCGACCCGTTTCACCATGGGTTTACCGTGCGCTGAAGCCTTTCGGGCTGGTTTTCAGCCTGTGAAAACTTGGAAAATCGTGTGATTCTGCATGTGTATTGGTGCAAAGCTGCGCTAATCAGTGAAGGATCAGTGATTTTCACTGAATTCCTAATGACGCAGAGTCAAATTGCCGGTTTGTGTCAAAAATTTGTTGCTTTCCATTCCGGTCAGGTTAGTTGTTATGAAACGGGTTATGAAGCTGGCACAAGACCGGCCAACCGGGGGTAACGGGAGCGCATGGAATATTTTGTCCAGCAAGTGATCAATGGGATCACCCTGGGGTCAATTTATGGCCTCATCGCCATCGGGTATACGATGGTTTACGGCATCATCGGCATGATCAACTTTGCCCACGGTGACATTTTCATGGTCGGCGCTTTCATGGCGCTCATCACATATTTGATCCTCACGACATTCTTTGTCGGCGTGCCTGTCGCTGTCGCACTCATCTTGATGATGTTGGTCGCGATGATTTTGACAAGCTTGTGGAACTGGTCAATCGAGCGGGTCGCTTATCGGCCGCTGCGCGGCTCGTTCCGTCTTGCGCCGCTGATCACCGCCATCGGTATGTCCATTGCCCTTTCCAACTTTATCCAGGTCGTTCAGGGTCCGCGCAACAAGCCGATCCCGGCGCTGGTTTCCGGCAATTACCAACTGTTTGGCAGCAACGTGATCATTTCGCTAAAGCAGATTTTGATCGTCATTGTGACGGCGGTCCTGCTTTATGCCTTCTGGTACATTGTCAACAAGACGCCGCTCGGGCGGGCACAGCGTTCCTGTGAGCAGGATCGCAAGATGGCTGCCCTGCTTGGTGTGGATGTCGACAAGACGATATCGATCACCTTCATTATGGGCGCTGCACTCGCAGCGGTCGCCGGTACGCTTTATCTGTCCTACTATGGCGTGATCGTGTTTACCGACGGCTTCGTACCCGGTGTCAAGGCGTTCACGGCCGCGGTTCTGGGCGGTATCGGCTCGTTGCCCGGCGCTGTGGTCGGCGGGTTGCTGATCGGCCTTATCGAAGCCTTGTGGTCAGCCTATTTCTCGATTGACTACAAGGATGTCGCCGCCTTCTCGATCCTTGCCATTGTGCTGATTTTCATGCCCTCCGGCCTGCTTGGCCGTCCTGAAGTGGAAAAGGTGTAACCCGATGACCATTCCATCCAATCAGGGCGCAGGGGAAAGCCGCGTGTCACGTGCATTGAAAGATGCAATCTTCACCGCCGTCATTGCGGCGGGCCTGTTCGTCCTCTTGATCGGCTTCAAGACCGATCAGAATATCCGCAACGAACTCATCCTCGTCCAGCGTTGGGGCCTCTTCGCCATCCTCGTTGGCGCTGCTGCGGCTGGCCGCTTCTTGATGTCTGCGTGGATCCAGCCTGCCATGGCCGAGCGGAAAGCCGCAAAGGCCGCGGTAAAGGTGGTCGATACTGGCGAAGAGACCTGGTTCAAGCAGAATTTCAACAAGATCGCGCTCGTCGCGCTGCTTCTCTATCCGCCTTTTATCCTGACGGTGTCGGGCGTTCAGGGATCACTGAAGTGGGTCGATAATTTCGGCATTCAAATTCTTATTTACGTCATGCTGGCGTGGGGCCTCAACATCGTCGTTGGCCTCGCTGGCCTGCTCGATTTGGGTTACGTCGCCTTCTACGCGGTTGGAGCCTATTCCTACGCATTGCTGTCGAGCAATTTCGGACTTTCCTTCTGGGTGCTCTTGCCACTCGCCGGCATTCTGGCCGCCTTCTGGGGCATGATCCTCGGCTTTCCGGTCCTTCGATTGCGAGGTGATTATCTGGCCATTGTCACGCTTGCCTTTGGTGAAATCATCCGCTTGGTCCTGATCAACTGGACGGCAGTCACCAAGGGCACGTTCGGCATTTCAGGCATCGCCAAGGCCACGCTGTTCGGCATTCAGTTCAACGCGACACCGACCGGTTTTGCCGCGATGTTCGGTCTTGCGCCATCGTCTGCCTATTACAAGATTTTCCTCTACTATCTCATTCTGGCGCTCGCCATGTTGACGGCGTTTGTCAAAATACGTCTTCGCCGGCTGCCGATCGGGCGCGCATGGGAAGCGCTGCGTGAAGACGAGATTGCCTGCCGTTCGCTGGGTATCAACACGACGACCACCAAGCTGACCGCCTTCGCCATTGGTGCAGGGTTTGGCGGTTTGGCCGGTGCCTTCTTTGCCGTACGGCAGGGTTTCGTGTCGCCGGAAAGCTTCGTGTTCCTGGAATCTGCAGTCATTCTTGCTATCGTGGTTTTGGGCGGCATGGGCTCTTTGACGGGCATTGCCATTGCTGCCATCGTCATGGTCGGTGGCACGGAACTCTTGCGCCAGCTTGATTTCCTCAAGGCGGTCTTCGGCAACGACTTCACACCGGAACTCTACCGCATGCTGATTTTCGGCCTCGCGATGGTGGTGGTGATGCTCTACAAACCGCGCGGCTTTGTCGGTACTCGTGAACCGACCGCGTTCCTTCATGCTGACCGCAGGGCAGTCTCCGGTGAATTTTCCAAGGAAGGGCACGGCTGATGGCCCCGGGTTCCACGCAAATGTCTGATCCGATCCTCAAGGTTGATCATCTGTCGATGAAGTTCGGTGGATTGATCGCTGTCAATGATCTGTCGTTCGAAGCCAAGCGCGGCGAAATCACTGCGCTGATCGGCCCGAACGGCGCCGGCAAAACCACGGTGTTCAACTGCATCACCGGCTTTTACAAGCCGACCGAAGGCATGATGACGCTGAAGCGCAAGAATGGCGAGACGTACTTGCTGGAGCGGATGCAGGATTTCGTCGTC
>JANMEX010000410.1:0-5828 GCA_031377485.1 Phyllobacteriaceae bacterium | reverse complement strand
TGGGCAAGGTCCATGATGTGGATGTTGTTGCGGGTGCCAAAGATGTACGTCGACATCTTCGGGTTCCAACGGTGGGTCTGGTGACCAAAGTGAACGCCAGCTTCCAAAAGCTGACGCATGCTGAAATCTGGCAGCGCCATTGTATAAGTCCTTTCCGGTTGAACCTCCGCAGGGGCAGACAGTTGCCTGTCACCGGTGGCGCGGTCAGGATTTCTCCCTGAACGAACCGATCCCTGCGTGTGGAATGAGGCGGCGTATAGGGGGTTGGAGCGGAAAAGGCAAGCGGGGCTCGGGAGATTACGCTTGCGTGTCGTAAAACGGGTTCGCCCAAGTCACCCTGCCCCCATTCATTAGTGCGGCATTGATTTCGTCCAGCGCACTTTGCATCGATGTGCGCACGGCCGCCATTATGTGCGTCGATTCTTCGGTGCCTTGAACCAATATTGGCTCCAACACGCGGATGTGGGCGTGGCGCCTCGCGACTGGCTGCGGGATGAACTGGTTGGCGGCGTCGCGCCACGAGCCTTTGCACCAATCGTTGCGCAGGCGCTTGAGATGCTCGGCGACTTGCTCTTGAGTGATGTCCGATTTCTCGAATGCGAAGTCGCCGAGGCGCAAGACCAGCGCGAGGCGTTCTGCGAGCTTTTGAGCTGCTTTGGTTTCGGGGGCAGGCACTTTGCCTTCGGCACGCGCTTTGCGTTTGACAAGTTGGATGATCACGGCTGCGTCGCGGCCTGCGTGGCCGTCGGCGAGCCAGGACTCCAATTGCATGCAGGCGGCGGCTTCTATGGCGTCACGCTTCTGGCGGATGCTCATCGATTGCGAAAACGCGGCCAGCGACAACTTTTCAGCTTCGCGGTCGAACAGTTTGTCGAAAATGGCATGGACCCGTTCGGCAGGGTTTGCCGTGCCTGCCCTGCCCAGTTTTAGACTGTTTTCGACATAAGCGCATTCGCGAGCTAAGCCTTTGGTGGCGTCTTCCACAAACGCCAGTTTCCAGACAATTGGAACCAGACGCACCGACGTCTGCGGTGCTTTGGCTTTGGCTGCGAGCGCCATGTTGGCAGCGCCGGGCATCAAGTGGGCGACATAATCGCCATGCCAGCCGACGGCGCCTTCGGGGTGGAGCAGGACGCATTTGCCTTGAAGCGCCCAATCCACCGAGAAGTTGCGTGCCGGTTCGGAATTGCCGGGGATTTGCGCGACCAGATTGTTCCACAGCCAGAATTTCTGCATCGCGCCGCCCATGCCGTTGACGACGCCATTGGTTGCCCATGAGGCACACTCAGGCGCGGCGCGGGCTATGATTTCCTTGTCGAGCATCCAGTCGGTAAAAAATTCCGGATGGTTCGGCAAAAGGAATGTCGCGCTGCCATCGGCGCAGAGCACTTCCAGTTTAGCGATTTCGATTTCTGAAACATGTATTTGCCGGACATCTGCAAGGCCGCGAATGCCGGGTACTCTGCGAAGGCCAGGCATATCGCGCAGCAGCGGCAGGCCATGCAGCATCAAAATTCGGTTAACCCAGGACATCGCTTTGGAAAACGCCGGCCACAGCTGCGGCGGGGTGAATTCGTCCAGTTTTGGCATATCGGCCCTCCCGGCCAGATTATGCCTTCATTACTGGCTGCAATTGGGCTTGTCGTAAAGCTTGAGGTCCACCAATTTGCCGGTGAGGACGAAATCGCCATAGTCCATTACCAGATCGCGGGTGATGCCGTTTTCATACAGTTTGAAGCCAATCTGGTAGACGGGTGTTTCTTCGCCTGTTTCCGACTTCGGGTCGAAATAGGAAATCGAGACCGGGTAATAGTCAGCGCCCTTGATTGCGGCAACGTCCTTGTCCGCGCCTTCATTGGCAGACTTGTTCTTGTCACCCAGAATGACTGTTGTCGTCAGATTGCGATCGGCATCTTCTGTGCCATCGAATATCTTGGTCTCATAAAATTTCTCGCCCTTTTCCGCACGGGAAAGCAGATCCACCAAATGAGTGGTCGGGAAAAATGACTTTTCCAATTCGAATTTGGTTTCAAGAGGTTTGGTCACTTCGACGGAAAGGCCGGCATCGCCCAGCTTGGCCTTGCCGCGTGTTTCCTTGTCGATGGCCTTGTCGACGTAGTTTTT
The DNA here is from genome assembly GCA_031377485.1 of Phyllobacteriaceae bacterium. Taxonomy (GTDB): domain Bacteria; phylum Pseudomonadota; class Alphaproteobacteria; order Rhizobiales; family Rhizobiaceae; genus JANMEX01. The sequence goes on along the minus strand of JANMEX010000410.1, from coordinate 3,704 downwards.
GGTCAAGAACTCGAAATCCTTGCCATCGCCGGATTCAAACGTTGTGGTTTGCTGGTCGGTCAAGCGCTCGTTCTCACCATTGTCGATCTTGGTGACATAGCGGAACGTTGTGGTGAAACCATCGCAGACCGAACCGTTGAACTCATAGACCATGCGGCCCTTGAGCGCCTTGATGCCGGAGCGGTCGGATGCGTCCTTCAACTCGAGGTCATAGACCGCACGATGAGGAACCAACATGGCCATGGATGCGGCAGATGCAGCGGGCGCGGCAAGGCTGGCTCCTGCGAGCAATGTTCCCGCAAGGAAAGAGATGGTGATAGCCTTGACTGTGTATTGACGCATATGGACCTCCGGAGGCGAATGGCGCTACTTTACCGTATCTCATGGCGAAAGCGAGGCGAAAGCCGATTTGCCGCACAGACATCATGGAGCCGACGAAATGTCCGACACCGCTGAACACCGTTTAGCCGCACTTGGTATAGAACTGCCTAAGGCCGCAGCGCCTGCCGCAAATTATGTTCCTTTCATGCGGACGGGCAATTTGTTGTTCACCGCGGGCCAATTGCCGTTGAAGGCGGGGCATCTGATTTACACGGGGCTTCTAGGTCAGGAACTTGACGCCACCAAGGGACAGGAAGCAGCGCGGCAATGCGCAATCAACATTTTGGCGCAGGCGAAAGCCGCGCTTGGCGATCTGGAAAATATCGCCCGCATTGTCAAAATCACCGTATTTGTTGCTTCTGCACCAGATTTCACCACGCAACACCTTGTCGCTAATGGCGCTTCGGACCTTCTCGTTGCCGTGCTCGGTGACCGGGGCAAGCATGCCCGCTCGGCTGTCGGCGTCGCCTCCCTGCCCCTAAACGCACCGGTCGAGATCGAAGCCATTATTGAGGTCGCATGATGGGGTCAGTGAAATGGCTGACCAAACGTCCGATCGCCCATCGCGGCCTGCATGATGGAAACAAGAACATATGGGAAAATACGCTGGCAGCCTATTCCCGCGCGATGGCCGGAAATTTCCCGATAGAGTGTGATCTGCATCTGACCAAGGATGGCGTTCCCGTAGTCTTTCACGATTCCGAACTGGAGCGACTCACCGGCGAAAAAGGTCATGTCCGCGAGCGCACTGCAAAGGAAATGGCGGCGCTGTCCATCGGCGGGACGTCTGAAAAGGTGCCGACACTGGATGACATGCTTGCGCATGTGGCCGGTAAGGTGCCGCTGGTGATCGAATTGAAGGGCGATGTCGGCCATGATGATGGGCTCGTCGCTGCTGTTGCCAAGCGTCTCGACGCATATCGCGGCAAGGCGGCGATCATGTCATTCGACCATCATCTGATCCGGCAATTTGCCAGCCATGCGCCCGATATTGCAGGCGGACTGACGGCCGAGGGCAACAAGGACGTTGACATTGAATCGCATTTTTCCATGCTGGCGCATGGGATCTCATTTGTCTCCTACAATGTGCACCATTTGCCGAACCGGTTCATCAGCCTCGTGCGTGAGCGTTTGAAAATGCCGGTGATCACATGGACCGTGCGCACACCCGAACAATTGTCCAAGACTTATGCGCAGGCCGATCAGGCGACGTTTGAATTGTTTGATCCGGTCGCATTCGAGCCGACGTGAACCATTGCCGATTTCAATACGCGCGGTAGGTTCAGCATAGAAGCATCGGGCATTGGCATGAGCAAGACAGACGGTCCCTATTCGGTTGAAGCCCTGCCTGGCGTGCGTGCCTTTTCAGCGTCAGACTGGGCGCGGCTGGATTCGACTGACCGGAATTCACTGACCTACAATCCGTTCATCAGCCATGCGTTCCTCTCGGCGCTGGAACTGTCTGACTGCGTTGGCAAAGGCACCGGCTGGCAGCCGAAATTTCTCAAAGTGATGGATGACGAACGCAAGCTGGTCTCGGCGGTACCGGCCTACATCAAGGCGCATAGCCAAGGGGAATATGTGTTCGACCATGGCTGGGCGGACGCTTACCAGCGTGCTGGCGGGCAGTATTATCCCAAACTGCAAATTGCCGTGCCGTTCACGCCCGCCACAGGTCCACGCTTGTTGTCGGTTGACGGCAACATTGCCGGCAAGGCGGCTGCGGCTGCGGCGATCATCGAGGCGACGAAGGAGCTGAAGCTTTCCTCAGCGCACGTCACCTTCGCGCCGGAAGGCGAAACAGAATTGATGGAGGCGCAGGGGTACTTGCGCCGCACGGACCAGCAATTTCATTTTCTCAACAATGGCTACCGTGACTATCAGGATTTTCTGGACACGCTTGCGTCGCGCAAGCGCAAGTCTTTGCGCAAGGAACGTGAGGCGGCATACGGCAACGGCATCACGGTTGAGCGGCTGACAGGCAAGGATCTGACTGAATTCGTCTGGGACCAGTTTTTCATGTTTTACATGGATACCGGCAGCCGCAAGTGGGGACGGCCTTACCTCACGCGCAAGTTCTTCTCGCTGATCGGCGAGACCATGGCTGACGACATCCTTCTCGTCATGGCCAAGCGGAACGGGCGCTACATTGCCGGGGCGATCAATTTCATCGGCGGCGGGCGGATTTACGGGCGCAACTGGGGCTGCATCGAAGACCATCCGTTCCTGCATTTTGAAGTTTGCTATCATCAGGCCATCGACCATGCGATTGCACATGGCTTGAAGGTGGTTGAGGCAGGTGCGCAAGGTGAACACAAGCTGGCGCGCGGCTATGTGCCGGTCACCACCCATTCGGCGCATTACATACGCCATGAGGGCCTGCGCCGCGCGATTGCCGACTATCTGGAGCACGAACGGGCGGAAGTTGCCCGGGCAGCTGAATATTTGACCGAACTTGCGCCGTTTCGCAAAGGCCCCCTGTTGACAGGCGCTCACGAGGCGGAAGAGTAAGCGGACAATTCAGGGAGTTCGCCACGATGCCATCCTATGACGACAGCAACATCTTCGCCAGCATCCTGCGCGGGGAAATTCCTTGCCAAAAAGTCTTTGAAGACGAGCATGTGCTGGCGATCATGGATGTGATGCCGCAAGCGGATGGCCATGTGCTGGTAATCCCCAAGGCGGCGTCACGCAATTTGCTGGATGCCGATCCCACGGTGCTTGGTCCGGCTATGGCCGCCGCGCAAAAGATAGCCAAAGCGTCGATGAAAGCTTTCGCTGCCGATGGCATCATGATCGTGCAATACAATGAAGCGCCTGCCGGTCAAAGTGTCTTTCATTTGCATTTTCACGTCATCCCGCGCCATGAGGGCGTGGTGCTGCGCGGTCATTCTGGCAAGATGGAAGATGCCGGCGTGCTGGCGTCAAATGCCGGGAAAATCCGGGCGGCTCTGGCTTGATACGGCAGTTCCGGTCAGGCTTTGACCGGAACCCTGCTCGCAGCCGGTTCGCCGCTGGCGGCAATGGCCCGCATGAAATGGCCGGACATGTAGAAGGCGATCGCAAACACCAGTCCACCTGCAATCATGTCGGATAGATGGTGTCCGCCCTGGATGATGATGGCTGGAACCATCAGCGCATTGACCCCGTAAAGCAGCGGGCGCAGCCATTTGAAATGTCCAAGGAAAACCACAGACATCATCGCCATGACAGTGTGGAACGATGGAAATCCGATCAGTCCCAGCACGTTTTCAGGCGAGATGTAATTTGTGCCCTCAATGCTCAACCGGACAAGTTCGGCGCCGTAGGCTGTATTGACCGCG
>JANMEX010000323.1:0-16641 GCA_031377485.1 Phyllobacteriaceae bacterium | reverse complement strand
GTCGCGAATTTTGTTGATATGTGCCATCTGCGTGGCAGCGTTATTCCTGATGGCGATAGCCTTGGCGCGGACCCGAATGAAGTTATCACTGTCGCTCATGTTGCGCCCACACAAGACCAGCCTTTGGGTTGTTATGAACTGACAGCGCAACGTGTGGCCCAGTTCGGAATAGACGGTCCGCAAGTTCGACCGCAACGTGAAGTCTATTATGATCCGCGCAAGGACCCGTTGACAGGCCAAAGCAGGGCTTTGGATCCGAATGACCCTATCGATCGCGCAATCATGGCGCGTTTGAAAGAGCGTGAGCAACTGGGATTGGATAAGTCCAGCGACCCGTTCGCCATGGACCGCCGCGCAACTGATCGTGACGCGCAGCAAAGTGGCACGGACGCAAGTCAACCTGTGCGCCGCCAGACGATTTTCGGCAAACGCCAATAAGTTCAGTTATTCAAGCAGGAACCTATCAGCCGCGACGGCGACCGGTCTTATAGTAGAATGTATTGCCGCCGGCGACGACGACGTAATGCATGTTCTTGTACGGGAATTTCAGCCCTGCCTGATGAAAGAACATGACCTTGTCATTCATGGCCGGGTGGCGTTTGCCGGATAAAATCGATTGGGCAAGTTCGGCAAGATCTGTGATGTCGCCCTGCAGTTTACGTGTCATGACACCCGGTGCAAACTGACGTGGTGCGCCGACCACGCCGCAAACCGAATTGCCCCATTTGCCTGTCGCGAGGCGATGCATCACGACAGTGCCAACTGCCAATTGGCCGTCGCGGCTTGAGCGGTTCGATTCAAAATACATTGCCCGCATCAGACATTCGCGATCGCGCGCACCCGCTTTGACCGGGTTGGTGTTGATCGGCTCAGCAGACGCAACCTGAACCGCCTCGTCTGGAATTGCTGATGCAATAACCGGCTGCGGCCCAAAGGGCTTGTCGTCCACGGTTGGTCCTGCATAAGCCACCGTTGTTGCCAATGGCTCCGCTTCGCTGGAAGCCAAACTCGCGGCTGCAAAGCCCAACGTCGAACTGTCCGGCTTTATTGCCGGTATCGGTGCAAAAGCGAGGTCGGGCATTTCTGTCACTGCCGGAGAAAACTGCGCCGTGCTGGTGCCGGAAGTGGTGCATCCGGCAATCATGATTGCCGCAAAAAAAGTCAATGCGGCAGGCAGCAGGCGTTTTATCATTGTTTTCAAACCCGTTGGAGAGGTCTTCCTAGTCGAATGTGTTAAAAAATCAATTGCAGGTGGTTCAATAATCATGTTCGAGTTTTGCACTATGTGAGGAGCAGCTTGGCGGCGAGGACAAAACAGACAGTCACCAACAGTGGCTTGATGATGCGCGAGCCATTCTTCATCGCAAAATGAGCCCCGGTTCTTGCTCCGGCAAATTGCGCTGCGCCCATTACGATTCCAATTTTCCAGTCGATGGCACCTGAGAGTGCAAAAATCACAAACGCGCCGAGGTTTGAGGCAAAATTCAGCAATTTCGTATGCGCTGTGGCTTTCAGCAGGCCAAAACCGGCGAGCATCACGAAAGCCAGCATGAAAAATGAACCGGTGCCGGGGCCGAAGATGCCGTCGTAAAAACCTATTGCAGGAACAATGGCAGCGGCGAACAGCACTGGTGTCATGCGCTGTGCGCGGTCTTCATCCGAGATGTTCGGTTTGAATAGAAAATACAGTGCGATCGCAATCATCAAAAAGGGAAGGAAAGCGCGCAACCAATCACTGGAAACCAGAGTGGCCACATAAGCGCCGAGTGCCGAACCTGCGGCAGACAAGAGCGCCGAGCCAGATTGCGTTTTGATATCGACATGTCCTTTGGAGGCGTAGGCCCAAGTGGCGCTGCCTGATCCGAACAGGGATTGCAGTTTGTTGGTTCCGAGCGCCGTGACGGGAGGCAACCCGGCAAGGATCAGGGCGGGGACTGTAATGAGGCCGCCGCCGCCCGCAATTGAATCGACGAAGCCTGCAGCGTAGGCAGCAAAGGCAAGCAGGATGAGCGTTGTTTCAGTGGAGAATTCCATGATGGCGATTGCCTAATCGCTGGCTTCATCTGTGGCAAGCACGGTGCGTCGTTTTCGGCATGGCAAAGGGCGTGTTCCGGTTTGACCTTGTCGGGGTCTGTCTCTAGGAAGGAGACCACGACGGCGCCTTGATGACAAGGCTCTGATGATCCTGCGGCGGCTGACCCATCCCGGGGGCTCGATGCAGGGCTGTCATGCTTTCCGGCACCTGCCGGTTCTGGCGCCTCCACTGTTTTGAAATGAGGCGCACCATGTTCAAGAGATACGGATTGATGATCTGCGGCCACGGAAGCCGAAACCAGAATGCTGTGCGCGAATTTGCAGTCCTGTCCGAGCGGATGAAGGAGCGTTTTCCGCATTGGATGGTTGATTATGGCTATCTGGAATTTGCCAACCCGGTAATTACCCACGGGCTGGATGCGCTGAAAGCCAAGGGGGTCAACCACATTCTTGCTGTACCCGGCATGCTGTTTGCCGCAGGCCACGCCAAGAATGACATTCCATCCGTTCTCAATACCTGGGCCGCGCAGAACCCCGGTGTGAAGCTCGATTACGGGCGAGAACTTGGCATTGATCTCAAAATGATCCGTGCCGCTGGCGACCGGATCAAGCAATCGTTGGTGAAAGCCGGATGGAAGGAAGGCGAACCGCTGCACGATACCATGCTGGTGGTCGTTGGGCGTGGCTCTTCAGACCCGGATGCCAATTCCAATGTCTCGAAAGTCATGCGCATGCTTTGGGAAGGCCTTGGCTTCGGCTGGGGGGAGACGGCCTATTCCGGAGTGACTTTCCCGCTGGTTGAACCGGCGCTGGAACATGTCTCCAAGCTTGGCTTCAAACGCATTGTGGTGTTTCCATACTTCCTTTTCACCGGTGTTCTGGTGAAGCGGATCTATTCGCAGACGGATGAAGTTGCGGCGCGCCATCCTGGTATTGAGTATATCAAGGCCGACTATCTCAATGACCATCCGCTGGTGATCGACGCCATGGCCGAGCGGGTCAATGAGATCCTCGAAGGCACAAACAATATGAATTGCCAGATGTGCAAGTACCGCGAACAGGTGCTTGGCTTTGAAGCTGATGTCGGCCGTGCGCAAAAGAGTCATCACCACCATGTCGAGGGTATCGGTGGCGGTCTGGAAAACTGCCCGTGCAAGGGCGACTGTGATGCTTCATGTCGCGACGAAGAATTCTGCAAGAAGCACGGTTTGCCGTGGACGCCCATCCACAGCCACGCGGAAGCTGCACCGCTGAAAGTTGCGAAGGATTTCGGGCACGAGCATCATGATCATTCTCATGACCATCACGATCATTCGCACGGGCACGATCATTCACACGGGCACGATCATGGCCATTCGCACGCGCCATATCCGCATGCTGACCATCCGCTTGGGCCTGCGTCCATGAAGGCGAAACAGTAGACAGTCATGAACTATATCCGCAACCCAGACGCCATATACGCGGCATCCTTTGCCACCATACGCGCCGAAGCTGGAATTGAGCGGTTTCCGGTGTCGATTGCGCATGTTGCCGAGCGAATGATTCACGCTTGCGGGATGACAGACCTTGCAGACGATATCGTTTTTTCGATGGGTGCAGCGGAAGCGGGCCGTGCGGCATTGCTTGGCGGCGCAACGGTTTATTGTGATGCCGAGATGGTGCGGCATGGAATTATCAGGCGGTTATTGCCGAAGGCAAACGACCTCATTTGCCTGATCGGGGACGAGAGCGTTGCGGCGCATGCCCAAGTTATTTCCAACACGCGCTCGGCAGCGCAAGTTGACTATTGGGTCGGCGGGCTTGGCGGCAGCATTGTTGCCATCGGCAATGCTCCGACAGCGCTTTACAGGCTTTTGGAAAATATTGACGCAGGGGCTGACAAGCCCGCGCTGATTTTGGGCCTGCCGGTCGGATTTGTCGGCGCGGCGGAATCCAAAGCCGAGCTTGCTGCCAATGCGCGTGGCATTCCGTTCATCTCGGTCAAAGGCCGGCGTGGAGGAAGTGCAATGGCAGCAGCGGCGGTGAATGCGCTTTGTACCGGGTGGCTGACATGAGCGCTTGGCTGACAATTATTGGCATCGGCGACGACGGGCTGGAAGGTTTGCCGGAAAGCTCGCAAATATTGTTGCGGCATTCGCAAATGATCGTTGCGCCGGATCGTTTGATCAGAACGACTGACTATCCGGGAACCGAAGTGCGCTTCTGGAGCGAGGGTTTCCAGCCGGTGCTGGACTTGATTCAGGAGCGGCGCGGCACACCGGTCTGTCTTTTGGCGACGGGCGATCCGATGCACTATGGCATCGGCGCGACATTGACACGGTATTTTGGTCTCGACGAGATGCGAATATTGCCGTCTCTGTCGGCGTATTCGTTGGCAGCGGCTCGGCTTGGCTGGGCGTTGCAGGACGTTGATTGCATTTCACTGCACGGCCGTCCGGCATCCAAGTTGGCGGTATCGCTGGCGCCGGAGCAGAAGATTTTGGCCTATACTTCGGGTGCGGTAACTGTTCGCGAAGCGGCTGATATCCTTGAACAAAATGGTTATGGCGCGTCGCGAATAGTTGTACTCGAACATATGGGCGGCGCGTCCGAGCGGTGGATTGATTTGTCGGTTGCTGGTGCAAAACAGCATCGCGGCTCTGACTTCAATACGCTTGCAATCGAGTGCGTTGCCGACCGCGATTGCCGCGTGTTGTCGACTATCGCCGGCTTGCCGGATGATGTGTTTACGCATGACGGGCAGATGACGAAGCGCGAAATTCGCGCGGCCACGTTGGCGGCACTGGTTCCTTATCAGGGTGCGATTTTGTGGGATGTCGGGGCTGGCTGCGGGTCGGTTGCTATTGAATGGATGCGCGCAGCGCAAGGCGCGAAAGCGTTCGCGGTCGAGGACAATGCCGCGCGACGAGGCATGATGGCTCAAAATGCAGTCAAACTTGGCGTCCCGGATTTGAAGATAATTGACGGCCGGGCTCCCGAAGCTTTGGCGGGTTTGTCGGCGCCGGACGCGGTGTTTATTGGCGGTGGAATTAATGAACCAAACGTTTTTGAGACGTGTTTTCAAGAGCTTAAGCCAGGTGGACGTCTGGTCGCCAATGCAGTGACGGTTGAAGGCGAGGCTCGGCTGATTGCTTTGGCACAAGCCTGGGGCGGCTCATTGGTGCGCATCGCCGTATCGCGTGCGGAGCCGGTCGGAAAGTTTCTGGCGTTCAAGCCGATGATGCCGGTGACGATGCTTGTGTTGCAAAAGGACAGAATATGACGGGCACCTTGTACGGCATCGGCGTCGGGCCGGGCGATCCGGAGTTGATTACAGTTAAAGCACACCGGATCCTTCGCGAATCCTATGTTGTTGCCTATCCGCAGCCGGACAATGGACCAAGCTTTGCGCGTTCGATTGTGGCGCATTTTATTACCGCCGAGCAGCTTGAAATTCCGATTGTTGTGCCGATGGATACGGCGCGGCATCCGGCGAAAGCCGTCTATGATGCAGCAGCGGAAACCATTGCCCATCATCTGGATGCGGGATCGGATGTTGTGGTTTTGTGTGAGGGTGATCCATTTTTCTATGGGTCATTCATGTATCTGCATGAACGGCTGGCGAGCCGCTATCCTGTTGAAATTGTTCCAGGAGTTTCGTCAATCATGGCGGCTGCCGCCGGTATTGGACGGCCTTTGGCGGCACGTAATGATGTACTGTCGGTCATTCCGGGTCCGCTGGAAAATGATCGCATAAGGGCACAGATCGAGGCATCTGATGCAGTGGCGATCATAAAGCTCGGGAGGCACCTGCCGCGTATTCGGGCGTTGATCGAGGACCTTGCGTTGACTGCGAATTCGGCGTTCGTCGAGCGCGTTTCACTGGAAAATGAAAAGTTGTTGCCACTTGTCGATGCGCCACTCGATGCGCCGTATTTCTCGATGATATTGATTTATAAAGGGGCTGAAAAATGGGTGCTGGATTTGCCGGCGGCGGGCCACTCATGAGGGCGCCTGCTATCGTTATTCTGTCGCTTTCGGCCTTGCCTGTGGCCGATAGATTGCGGGCTGTGACGGGCGGGTCGGTGCATGTTTTCGCTGCGCGCACCAGCGCCGAAAACCGCGCCGAAATGGCTGGAATTCGCGCCGAATCCGCGCCAATTTTCTTTGATGACGCGCCAAATCATATCCGGTCGCTTTTTATTTAAGGAAACCCAAATGTAGGCGTTATTGCCGCAGGGGCGTTGGTCCGGATTCTGGCTTCGAGCCTTTCCGACAAGAAATCCGAGCCACCTGTCATTGCCGTCGCAGATGATGGGTCCGCGGTGGTGCCACTGCTTGGCGGGCATCATGGGGCAAATGATCTGGCGCGCGTGATTGCACAAGCACTTGAAGTGACGGCGGCGGTGACGACGGCGGGGGATGTGCGTTTCGGCGTTGCGATGGACCAACCACCTCAAGGATATGTGCTGGTGAACCCGGAGAACGCCAAGTCCGTGATGGCGGCTTTAGTTGGCGGGGCGTCGGTCAGACTGACAGGTTCAGCAAACTGGCTGGCGGCGAGCGGAATACCGTTTGCCGATGACGGCGCGGTGGAGATTGTTGTCAGCGAAAAGGCAGTGGCGGCCAAACCCAACCAATTGCACTATGCGCCGCAGGTGCTCACTCTTGGCATTGGCTGTGAGCGCGGGGCGGATGCGGCGGAAGCGATCGGACTTGCAGAAGCGTTGTTGCGGGACAGCGGCCATTCGCGCCATGCCTTGGCCGGTGTTTTCTCAATCGACGTGAAGGCGGACGAGGCGGCGGTGCAAGCGGTGGCGAAGCATTTTGCTGTTCCGGCTCGGTTCTTCGATGCGGCGACCTTGGAGGCTGAGACGCCTCGATTGGCGACGCCTTCGGAAATTGTTTTTGCAGAAGTCGGCTGCCATGGCGTTGCCGAAGGTGCGGCGCTGGCGGCAGCGGGGGAAGATGGAACGCTGCTTGTTGCAAAGCGCAAGACCAGTCGCGTGACGGCAGCACTGGGACTGGCTGCAGCGCCACTTGATGCATCAAAGATCGGCCGCGCGCGGGGCAAGCTTTTCGTTGTCGGCATCGGGCCGGGCTCGGATGGCTGGCGCTCCCCGGAAGCCAGTGCGATGGTGCGCGAGGCGAGCGACCTTGTAGCCTATTCCCTTTACATTGATCTGCTCGGCCCGCTGGCGCACGGCAAGGCGCGGCATGATTTCGACCTTGGCGCGGAAGAGGCGCGGGTTCGCTTTGCGCTGGAACTGGCGGGGCAGGGCAAGACAGTCGGTCTGATCTGTTCGGGCGATGCCGGCATTTATGCGATGGCGACGCTGGTGTTTGAGTTGATTGACCGCGGCGGATTAAGCGATGCCGCGCGGCGGGTGGAAGTGCAGTGCACGCCCGGAATTTCGGCATTGCAGGGCGCTGCGGCGCGGGCGGGCGCGCCGCTCGGCCACGACTTCTGCACGATATCATTGTCCGATCTCTTGACGCCTTGGCCGTCGATCCAGATGCGCTTGAAGGCGGCGGCGGAAGGAGACTTTGTCATTGCCTTCTATAATCCGGTTTCCAAGAAGCGCCGCACGCAATTGGCCTATGCACGGGATGTGCTTTTGCAGCATCGGCCGTTTGATACGCCGGTGATTTTGGCAACTAATCTCGGACGACCGGGTGAGAGCGTGCGCGTGGTGCCGCTGGGTGAATTGAATGTGGACGATGTGGACATGCTGACGGTAGTTGTCGTCGGCTCTTCGGAATCGCGCACGATGAAAACCGGTGACGGCAAAACCTGGGTTTACACACCGCGTGGTTATGCCGGCAAGGCCGGGGCAGGGATTGCACCTGCGAACAAGGAAGCAGCAGAATGACCGTCTATTTCATTGGCGCCGGACCTGGCGCGCCGGACCTTATTACCGTGCGCGGACTTCGCCTAATCGAGCGATGCACGGTTTGTCTTTATGCCGGTTCGCTGGTGCCGCAGGAGATTGTAGCAGCTGCTCCCGAAGGTGCGAAAGTGATGGATACCGCTCCGATGGCGCTGGGCGAAATCATTGAAGAAATGCGGATTGCGCATGAAAACGGTCTGGATGTTGCCCGCGTGCATTCGGGCGATCCGGCGATTTACGGGGCAGTGGCCGAGCAGATGCGGCGGCTGGATGCGCTACAAATTCCTTATGATGTGGTGCCGGGCGTGCCAGCGTTTGCGGCCGCGGCGGCGCGGCTGAAGACTGAATTGACGTTGCCGGAAATTGCCCAGACTGTGATCATCACCCGCACAGGCATGAAGGCATCGGCGATGCCGAAGGGCGAGGAATTGGAAACGCTCGGCAAATCGGGAGCGACGCTGGCCATCCATTTGTCGATCCGAAATCTTGCCTACATCCGCGAGGCGCTGGAGCCGTACTATGGCGCGGATTGCCCAGTGGTTATCGCCTACCGTGCAACCTGGCCTGACGAGCTTTATATCAAGACGACCTTGGCGGAGATGAAAGACAAGGTTCGAGAGGCCAAGATCACGCGCACTGCGCTTGTGATGGTCGGCAAGGTTTTTGGCGACGTGGAATTCCGTGACAGTGATTTGTACAATGCCGATTATTCGCATGTGCTGCGCAACAAGGGGAAGAAGAAGGCGGGTTAACCGCTTTGACTTGCTGCGGTTCCATGCGCCTTGGATGGGATCAGATAATAACAAACTCGGATGCTGTTACCGCCAAACCCGGTGCCAAGGTTGCGAAAATCGTTGAACCTGCGCTGCCGGAACTATCGCTGTCATAGCGAAGATGGCCGGTGTCGGTTTCGTAGATGAGACGGTCAAACGCATCCATCGCCAGACCTGTGGCATTTGCAACAAACTGGGACGCCGCGAGAACGCCCGTGGTTGTAAGCATAGTGAAGATCGCGTTTTCCAGGTAAATGGAATCGTCGACGATGCTGTAGTCGGCAATGCGGTCAACATTGCCGGTAGAGCTGAGCGAGGTGTCGAAATAGAATTTATCCTGCCCGGTGCCGCCATAAAGAACGTCATTTCCAAGGCCGCCGTCAATTGTGTCGTTGCCACCAAGGCCACTTAGGGTGTTTGCGACCGAATTGCCGGTCAAGACATTGTTGATGGCATTGCCGGTGCCGCCGATAGAAGCAGTTCCAGCCAGTGTGAGTGTTTCGACATTTGCGCTGAGAACAAAGGTGCCGCCGGCCCCTGAAAAGAACACCCGATCATTGCCGCCGCTGGCCAGCACCGCGTTTGTTTCAACAACAACGTCCGTTATGAGATCAACATAGTAGTTGTCGTTTCCATCGCCGCCAACAAGGCGATCCGCGCCCGCGCCGCCGATAAGGGTGTCATTTCCGCTGCCGCCAGTCAGGATGTTTGCTGCTGCATTGCCGATGATCGTGTTTGCCAGTGCATTTCCCGTACCGCCGATCGCGACGGAGCCGGTCAGCGTCAGGTTTTCAACGTTCGCGGACAAAGTGTAGACGCCGGAAGCGCCGCCAAAGTAAACCAGATCCGTTCCGCCACTGGCTGTGATCGCATCTGTTTCGACGATGATATCATCTAAGCGGTCGGCGAAAAATATGTCATTGCCGCCGCTGCCAATCAGGGTGTCAATACCGGTGCCGCCGTTGAGCGTGTCATTGCCAAGGCCGCCGTCGAGGCGGTCATTGCCAGCGCCGCCGGAAAGTGCGTTCGCCAAGGCGTTGCCTGTCACAATGTCAACGCCGTTGCCTCCAATGTAGTTTTCGATCCATGTTGTGAAATCAATCGACAGGTTCGCGACAAGACCGAGCACATCGGATGTAGACCCCGGCGTAAGATCGACACGGGTCGCATAATTTGAAAGGCTGTTATCGAGGGTATCGGTCCCCCCGTCGTCAACCAGCGTCAATGCGTAATCGGAACCATTGCTCAGCATGGCAGCGAAATTGAACTTCTGGCCGACGTTGCTGTTGAAACCGTATGTTGAGTTGCCGGTCCGCGTCGTCGAGCCATTGCCGTAGAGTTGCTGAATGGCGGCAATATCGCCCAACATGGGTGTTAAAAGGTAGGCAAACGAAGCGTCGATTGAAGTGTTTTCATCTTGGCTGAAATAGGACATCACAGTGGTTTGCCAGGAGTCATTCTGGAAAAGATTGCTGCTGCCGTATGTTGCGTTGCCGTTGTAATTGCCAGCATGGCCGAGGCCGAGCGCATGCCCGATTTCGTGGATGAATGTTTGAAGCGTATATTCCGGGCCGCAATAGCCGAGCCAATCGGCGCTGACATTTACATAGGATGACGTAATGTTTGCGCCGCTGGTGCTGGAGCCACTGTATGCAGAAAGTGATCCTGTCTGTTGAAAACGGATCTCGGACGCGCCGGTGGTTTCAACAAATTTCACGCCAATGACGTCGCCCCAAGTGGCCAATGCATCTGTAGCCATGGCTTTGTACGTTGCATTCAATCCAGTGAGATTTACAGAAATTGCATGGTCCGCGCCCACAACGAATGTGTGACGGCTGGAACCGAGATTGTTCCAATAGCCATCGACAAGTTGCGTTGCGACTTGTCCGTAGGTGAAAACCGGTTTGGCTGCAGTTGATATCCCGGATAGGGTTGTGCCTGCGCTAGCGACCAAATCAGCAGAAGACGAATTATTGACTTCCACGCCAGCCCACTCTTTTGCTGCTTTTGAAGCGGCATGATCGGAGACACAAAAGATTTTGTGTGTGGGGGTAGCAGCGCAAGAAGAACACATATGTTCCAACCTTTAAGTTGAATGGATGTGCCGCGTACCATTGCGCCGCTTACGCGGCTGTGAACCGGGAAGTTACAATTTTAGCGGCTGCTCTCTTTCGTGACTGGAACCGCGCAATTCACTGGCAATGCGCCTGATGATTTGTTCATGCTGCAAAGATCAAACCTGACCCGACCACGACCAAGGCTGCGCCAAGCCATGCCAGCACAGGCGGGCGGTCGCCGGTTTTCCACCAGAGGAGCGGCAGGACAAGTGCTGGCGTCGTTGCTGACAAGGTGGCGACGATGCCGACTTCGCCGCCGCGCAGGGCGAACAATAGCAGTGTCATGCCGACGCCCATGGCGGCAAAGCCCGAGAGGGCGATTTGCGCACTCAACTTCGGTGTCAGCGTAGTTTTGGCGCGGGTGGCGGGAACGCCGGCGACCATTGCCAGCGTCAGGCCGAGCGAGGCGATGCCGACGCGGATGGCGGCGATGGCGAGCGGATCAACGCCGGTTGCCATGACCGGGCGGGCAACGAGCGAGCCGATGGCCTGGCAGAGGCCCGAGAACAGACCGATGGCGATGCCGATGGCGAGCGGGCCTTTGATGGCTTCCCTATGATGCACATCCTGGCTGCGCTTGCCGAACAGGATTGCGAGCATGACTCCGGCGAGGGCGATGACGATACCGGTCAGGGTCATCGCGTCGAGTTTTTCGTTAAGGAAGAGCCAGCCGAGAATGACGGAAAAGATGGCATTGGATGAAAACAGGATGCCGGAGCGGCGCGGGCCAAGGCGGTTCATGGTGGAAAAGAGCGCTGCGTCACCCAGAAGAATACCGACAAGGCCGGAGATAATGGTCGGGGTGATATGGGCGAGTTCGACCGTGCGCCAACTGCCTGTGATGAGCACGACTGCGGCCAGCATGAAAAACACCATGGTCATGCGGATGCGCACAAAGGCGATGGAACCGAGCGCCGCTGACGGGTTTGCGGAAATGATGGCGGAAAAGGCCCAGGCAAGGGCTGCTCCAAGGGCGGCGAGATAGTAGATCATGGCGTGGCTTTAACTTTATGTGCGAGGGCGGCAACTTGGACGGCTTATTGCAAATTGCTGCCTGAATGGCGCTGCGATTTCACGATGTTTTGTCTGTGAGGAGACGGACAATCGCCAATTTCACGCAGGCGGGATGAAGGCTTGGAAGATTTGCTTGAACACGGGCATTGCTTCCATTTTTTCGCAATGGGCCTTGAGGGCCGGAATGTTCGCACCTGCTGCAATATCGGGGTGCGAGGCTGCAAGATGTTGCATGGTGCAGGCAACTGCGATGTCGGCGTGGGTGAGGCGGTCGCCAAACCAGTAGTCGTCTTTGCGTTTGGCGCGGTCAGCTTCGAGTTTGGTGATGGTATCGCCAATCTGCTTGCGGCAGCGCTCAATGAATTGAGCGGATGGATGGTCGTGGAGGCGCTGCTCGTAAAAGAGCGCGACCACCTTGTCGGCGAGGCCGGTGGCAAGTGACATGACGGCCATGACCTGATGGCGCTCGGGTTGAAGTTTGGGCATCAGGAGTTTGCCGTGCGGGGCGAGGCTGTCGATGTAATCAATGATAGAATAGCTGTCGTTCAGGACATCGCCATTTTCGAGGACCAGAGTCGGCACGCGGGTGAGCGGGTTGTAGTCGCGTATCATTTCGGCGTCGCCAAATGTCGACCATGGTTTGTGGTCGAAATTCAGATTGTAGATCCGCATGGCAATGCCGCAGCGGCGGACGAAGGACGAATCATATTGGCCGATGAGGATCATGGGTGGCTCCTGATGGTTGAGAGTGCCACGCGGGAATTTGGCGGGCAAGGCGGGAGATTTGACTGCTGACAAGGTCAGCCGAGTGCGGCGAGGATTTGCTGTTCGATCTGTTCGGTTGATTGGGTGTCGGCTTCATCTGGGTGCCGTTTGACAATTATAACTTGAAGCGCAAGCAACCGGGCGGCGGCGATTTTGGTGTAGGAGGCTTTTCCGCCGGAGTTTCGACAAACAATGTGGGTGATCTTTCGCGCACTGAGCAGGGCGAATTCTTCCTCGACCGGACCGGGCTTGGCGATGAGCAACTCGTGATCGGACAACGACAATAGGTTGGCTGGCGTATCAACCATGCGGACCAGGAAGTGGACATCGTCTCGCGCCGCAAACGGGGCGATGTGTTGACTGCCGAGCGCAAGCAGGACGCGGGCGCCGGATGGGATGGCGGGAACGGCAGCCGCGAGATTGTCAACTTCGAGCCAGTTGTCGCCTTCAAGTTTGGACCAGGCGGGACGCTGCCAGGCTATGAGCTTGATGCCGGAAAGTTCTGCGGCTTTGCGGGCATTGGCGGAGATTTGGGTTGCAAAAGGGTGGGTCATGTCGACCAAAAGTGCAACGCCATTGTCGCGGATGTATGAGGCCAGGCCCTCCGGGCCGCCGAACCCGCCGGTGCGGGTTTTGCCCTTGAGGGGTGCGGGTTCGCGGGTCCGTCCGGCGAGCGAAGTGACGACTTGCAGGCCTTTGTCTGAAAGATGTGCCGCAAGGGCGGCAGCTTCGGCCGTGCCGCCAAGGATCAGGATGGTTTTTTCAGACGCGGGCAATGATTTGCCCCTTGCGGTCTGTAATCAAAACCTCAACCGAGACCGGCGCGCCGCGCAGGATTTCGAGGGCTTGGTTTTGGGCCAGTCTGGCTATCGGTGTGGCGAGGTCAATGCCGTGAGATTGAGCGAATTCAAGGACTTCCTGCGCGGTGTTGGCTTCGAAAATCCGGCCTTTCCGGTTTTGATTCAAGCCGGATGCGAGGGCAACATCTGCGAGGAAATTCAGATCAATCTGGCTGCGCGATGAGTGGAGGTCCATTGCGCCTTGGGCGAGTTTGGTTAGCTTGGCAAAGCCGCCAGCGATAGTGATGTTTTCGATGGGATGGACGCGCAGGTACTTGAGCATTCCGCCGGCAAAATCGCCCATGTCGATCAGGGCAATATCGGGCAGGGCGTAGAGCTTCTGGACAGCGGATTCGGAGGTCGATCCGGTCGATCCGGCGATGCGGGGCAAGCCTGCGGCACGGGTGACATCGATGCCGCGGTGGATGGAGTGGATCCATGCGGCGCAGGAGAAAGGATGGACGATGCCGGTGGTGCCGAGGATCGACAAGCCGCCAACGATGCCAAGGCGCGGGTTCCAGGTTTTCAATGCCACGTCTTCGCCGCCGGGGACGGAGATGGTTATTTCAACATCGGCATTGATGCCGTGTGTTGCGCAAAGTTCTTCGGCCACTGCTGTCATCATTGAACGCGGAACCGGATTGATTGCGGGCTCGCCGACAGGGAGCGGCAGGCCAGGGCGGGTGACAGTGCCCACGCCTTCACCCGCGACAAAGTGGATGCCGCTGCCGGGCTGTCCAAGGCGGACTTCGGCGACTATCGTCAGTCCATGGGTTACATCCGGATCATCGCCAGCGTCCTTGACAATGCCAGCCTTGGCGGTGATTTGCGTACGGGATTCATGCGCCAACGGGAAGGCCGGCTCTTCGCCCTTGGGCAGCCTGATGGTGACAGGATCTGGAAACGCGCCGGTGAGGAGGGCAGTCAGAGCGGCCTTGGTGGCTGCGGTGGCGCAAGCGCCGGTCGTCCAGCCGCGTTTCAGCGCGCCGTCCGGTTTTGCCAATCCTGCATCTGGTTCATCACTCATGAACCGGTTATAGGCAGGGAACGATTGAGAAATACAGTGAATATGATGAACCTTCGGCGCTGCCCATTATCCGCCCTTGTCAGGGCACCTTCTGCCCGCATACGAGGCGAAGGGAAGGAGTCTGCATGAGCGTCATTTTGCCGAATATGCCGGAGTTCCTGCCGGGCACAGTATGGCTTGCAGGGGCGGGGCCCGGTGATCCGGGGCTGCTGACATTGTTGGCTGCGCACGCGCTCGGCTGTGCTGATGTGATTGTCTATGATGCGCTGGTTGACGAAGGCGTGTTGGCGCTGGCGAGCCAACATGCTGTGCTTGAATATGCGGGCAAACGTGGCGGCAAGCCGAGCCCGAAGCAACGGGATATTTCGCTGCGGCTGGTGGAACTGGCGCGTGGGGGCAAGCGAGTGCTTCGCCTCAA
This sequence comes from Phyllobacteriaceae bacterium, assembly GCA_031377485.1. GTDB lineage: Bacteria > Pseudomonadota > Alphaproteobacteria > Rhizobiales > Rhizobiaceae > JANMEX01. The sequence continues at coordinate 1,784 of JANMEX010000323.1, read as the reverse complement.
GGGTGGCGATCCGTTTGTATTCGGGCGCGGCGGCGAAGAGGCATTGACGCTGGCAGCGCATGGCATCGCATTTCGCGTCGTGCCGGGAATTACCGCCGGCATAGGCGGGCTGGCCTATGCGGGAATTCCCGTCACGCATCGCGACACCAATCAGGTGGTGACATTTCTGACCGGTCATGACCAGAACGGGCTGGTGCCAGACGCGATTGACTGGGAGGCTGTGGCCAAGGGGTCGCCGGTGATCGTGATGTATATGGCGATGAAGCACATTGGCGGGATTGCCGAGAGTCTGATGGCTGCCGGACGCTTGGCTGATGAGCCACTGGCTTTTGTCTGCAACTCTGCCACAAAAGACCAGTCGGTGCTTGAGACAACGATTGGCGCGGCTGCGCGTGATGCGAACGCTGCAGGCATCGAGCCGCCTTCGATTGTTGTTGTCGGGCAGGTTATTCGGCTTCGATCCGGTCTGGATTGGCTTGGTGCGCTGACTGGACGTGTGCTCGATGGTGACCCACTGGCGCTAAAATCCGAACGGGATGCCGGATGACGCGTGGATTTCTGGTTGCGGCGCCGCATTCCGGTTCCGGCAAAACAGTGCTGACACTTGGGCTGATGCGGGCGCTTGCTGATGCGGGCGAGACGGTTTCGCCATTCAAGGCGGGGCCGGATTTCATTGATCCCGCGTTTCACGCCCACGCCGCGCGGACGGCTTGTTTCAACCTCGACCCTTGGGGGATGCGGCCTGAACTCATCCAATCGCTTGCGGGCACTGGCGGGTTGACCATCGTCGAAGGCATGATGGGTTTGTTTGACGGAGCAGCGGACGGGACCGGGTCTTGCGCGGATCTGGCGGCGCTGCTGGATTTGCCTGTCGTGCTGGTGATTGACTGTTCGCGGCAATCGCATTCGGTGGCGGCGCTGGTGCGCGGGTTTCGCGATCATAGACCCGATGTGCAGATTGCAGCGCTGATACTCAACAGGGTTTCGACGGAACGTCATGAGCGATTGCTGCGCGATGCATTGGCGCCGATTGGCATTGCAGTGGCTGGCGTTGTACCGCCGCTGGATGTGCTGAAGCTGCCGGAGCGTCATCTTGGGCTGGTGCAAGCAGGCGAACATGCCGCATTGGAGGCGTTTGTTTCGACAGCGGCAACTGTGGTGAGGGACAAGATTGATCTGCAATTGTTGGCGGGGCTTGGCGGACTATCTGCGGTGAAGGCGGCTGTCGTTTCCTGCTTGCCGCCGCTTGGCCAGCGTATTGCTGTGGCTCAAGACCGGGCGTTTGCGTTTGCCTATCCTCATATGCTGAAGGGATGGCGCGAAGCGGGCGCAGAGGTTTCGTTCTTTTCGCCGCTGAATGACGAAGTGCCGCGGGCTGATGCCGATTTTGTTTATCTGCCGGGCGGGTATCCGGAGTTGCATGCGGGAGTACTGGCGGGCAATAGCGGGTTCAAGGCTGGCATGATTGCAGCGCGGGATCGCGGTGCCGCGGTTTATGGTGAGTGTGGCGGTTATATGGTTTTGGGTGAAAGTCTGATTGATTCGGGCGGCAAGGCGAATTCGATGCTGGGGCTCTTGCCGGTTGAAACCAGCTTTGCCAAAGTCGAAGGGGACATGAAAGAACTGAGATCGGAGGTTAAAGCCCTCGATATCAAGTTCGATGAAAAGACTAAAAACCTAGACCAGCGGATTACCAGCAAGGAATTCATTAACCGAGGGGTATCGATCGGGCTGACGGTGACGGTCGTCGGGGGGATACTTTTGGCCTTCGGGAAAATCCTGTT